>JBBITS010000006.1:1544-9214 GCA_037440665.1 Chloroflexota bacterium | reverse complement strand
CTGGCGGCGAGCGCTCTCGCGCTGGCGTTCCTCGGATCGAACTCACCTGCGCTCGATGATTCCGGAGGCGGCGCCGCGCAGGCGCTGGCCTACAACTTCGGCGTCGAGAATAGCTGGATCCGCGTCCAGAACATCGGGACGCTGCCCGCCAATCCGCAAGTCGACTACTACGACGAACAGGGCAGGCTGGTGGCCAGCGACGCCTGTCCCAAACCCTACGTCTGCCCGACGCTACAGCCTGGCGAGGGGTGGACCTTCTTCCAGAAGAACAACCCCGGGCTGCCGTTCGGCTTCAAGGGCTCGGCGACAGTGACGTCGGAGCAGCCGGTGGTGGGACTGCAGGCGAAAGAGGTGATACGCAACGGCCGCTTCTCGATAGCCGGCGACACCATGACCGCCTCGGAAGGGGCGCACGTGGTGTACCTGCCTCTGGTCGCCAGCGGCGACGGTCCGGACCAGGGCTGGAACAGCCGGTTTGTGATCCAAAACCTCGGCGACACCACCGCCTGCGTCACCATCACCTACCTGAGCAATTACACTGACGGTCCCGTGAAGTACGACCCCTACGATCCTAAAGAGAAGAAGCCGCGACGGCTGAGCGGCTGCCCGAAGGGAGGACGTCCGATCCCGCCGTCGGGCAGCCTGTTCCGCGACCCGCAGACCATGGGCGTCGGCCCCGGCTTCACCGGCTCGGTGCGGATCACGACGCACGAGAACAAGGCGGGCGACGATCCCGACGAGCAGTTCATCACGGCGGTGGCCGACCAGTACCACGCGCAGTACTCTCACTTCGTGTCGTACCGCGGTCTGGCCGAAGCCGAACTCGGGAGGACGCTGGTGCTGCCGCTCATCGACCGCGAGGTCGGGCCGCTGAACCAGTGGAGCACGCACTTCCAGATCGTGAACAAGGATCCGGCGAAGCCCGCGAGCGTGACGCTGACCTTCGAGGGTTACGACCTGAACAACGGCAACGCCTTCGTACGCAAGACCAATACGCTCGAGGTCAAGGCCGCGCGTCTTTGCCTGCAGGACCGGAACGACTACGCCAACTGCCTGGCGCAGGGAGACCGGCTGCCCACGAACTTCGTGGGAACTGTGCGCCTGTCATCAACCCAGCCCATCGGCGTCATCGTCAACCGGGGGTCGCGCTATCAGGACGTCTTCACCAACTACCGCGCCCTGCGCCCGGAGGACGGCGCGCGGCGCGTGTTGCTGCCCGTGCTCAACAAGAACTACGGCCCGGTCGGGAGCCTCCACGGCTGGAACTCCTGGTTCCGGGTCATGGTCACCGACGGCGGCGTCGCGAATGTGACCATCCGCTACTACGGCCGCGACCTGCCCGGAGGCCAAGCCGCCTACACCATCACCGTCAACCGCGAGGCCACGGTCTTCCAGTACCTGGAGAGCGTCCTCCCCGACGGCTTCGCCGGGACGGCGATTCTGGAGTCCGACCGGCCCATCGCAGCCGTGGCGAATCTGACGACCGACGTCTTCACGGGCGACCCCGACCTGTTGTACAACGGTGTGGCGCTGAACTAGGACCCGGCGCGCAGCATCGGTAGGGGCGTGGCTGTCACACACCGCGAACTTCTGCGAACGTACCCGGCTCCGGGCGTATGGGTGGCCGTCTGTCTGGGGGCCGCCGCGGTGGCCACGCTGGCGGCGGCGTTCGAAGCCGGCCTGCCCTTCGCCCTGACGATCGCAGCCGCGGGCGCCGGCCTGGGCGTCATGCTCGTCGAACCCAGGCTCGTCGTCCCGCTGCTCACGCTGGCGCTGCCCCTGGAGCTTTCCAAGACCTGGATTCCGTTCTTCGAGTCGCGGGCGGACCTGGGCGGCGGTTTGCCGCCGACCTCCATCGTCGATCTGGGGCGTCTTGCCGTGGCCGGAGGCGCCGTTGTCTGGCTGGTCCGCCCGCTGCGGGCGCGGTGGGACGCCGTTCCTCCGCTGTCGCTGGTGGCGCCCGTGGCGGCGCTGGCGGCGCTGTACGCCGCCTCGTCGCTGTGGTCGTACGACGCGGGCGACGCCGGTGTCGAGACGCTGCGGCTGCTGTTTCTCGGCGGGTCGGCGGCGCTGGTGGCGTTCTTCGTCCCCGATCGCGCCGCGCTGCGGTGGACGATCATCGCGCTCATGGCGTCGGCGGGAGCGCTGTCGGTGGTAAGCGTCTACCAGCAGGCGACGGGCGACTTCTTCTGGAACGAGGGGCTAGGGCTGTACGGCGAGCGTCGCGTCAACACCACGTTCGCCGATCCGAACCACCTAGCGCGGCTGCTGCTCATCGCGCTGCTGCTGCTGGCGGCGTGGTGGCCCTTTGCCGGCCGGCGCGTCCGGGCGCTGTTCCTCGCACCGTGCGCGGCGCTGTCGTTGCTGGCGCTGGTGTTCACGGGGTCGCGAGGGACGTGGCTGGCGGCGGCGGCGCTGCTGCCTCTGTTGCTGCTGGCGCTGCCGTTGCCGTCGCGGCAGAGGCTGGCGCTCACCGGCGGCGGAGCCGCCGTGGCGCTGGCGCTGGTGGGAGGAGCGGCCATTTTCAGCCCGTGGTTCCAGGACAGACTGAGCACCGCGCGCTTCGGACTGGAGGCCGCGGGCGCGCGGCCGTACCTTGTGGAGGCGGGCCTGGCGATGTTCAAGGACCGTCCTGTGGCCGGCGTCGGCGCGGGCAACTACCAGGCCGCCTTCGAGGCCGACTATTTGCACTTCAAGGACCCGAAGATCAAGGCCGACATCACCATGTCGCACACGTCGCTGGTGACGATGATGGCCGAGTTGGGCGCCCTCGGTCTGATCGGTCTCGTGTGGCTGGGCGCGCGCTGGCTCAGCCTGATGCGCCAGGCGTGGGCGCGAGCGCGTGCGCCCGACCGCGCGCTGACGCTGGGCATCAGCTTCACGACAGTCGCGATCTTCCTTGGCAGCCAGACCGAGGGGCGTTTGCTGGAAGACCCGTACCTCTGGCTCTTCTTCGGGCTGGGCCTCGCGCACGCGCGCATCGTGCGCGCTGAGGCGGAGGCGAAGCAGTGAAAGTCTGCTATCTGGCCGACGCGCCCTACGTCCACACCCGCCGCTGGGTCGAGCACTTCGCGCGGCGCGGCTACGAGGCTGAGGTCATCACCTTCCGCCCGGCCGAGATACCGGGCGCGACAGTGCGCTACGTCGGTGGCCTCGAACCGATGGGGAAGCTGCGCTACCTCGTGCACGCTGGGCGCGTGAGTCGCCTCGTCCGGGCCTCGAGGGCCGACGTCGTGCACGCTCTGCACCTCACGAGCTACGGCTTTCTGGCGGCGCGAGCGGGGGCGCACCCGACGCTCATCTCCGTGTGGGGCACCGACGTGCTCGAAGCGCCAGGCCTCAGCCCGCTCCACGAGTTCATCACGCGGTACGCGCTGGCGCGCGCCGACAGGGTCACGGCTACGGGGTTGCACATGGCGCAGTCGACGTTGCCCTATATGCCACGGTCGAGAGCCGTGACGGTCGTACCATACGGCGTTGACCTCGCCCGCTTCCGTCCGCGGCCTCGGCCGATGCGCGACGAGATCGTCGTCGGTTCCGCCGGGCGTCTGTCGAAGGAGAAGGGCCTGGGCACGCTGATCGACGCGCTGGTCATCTTCCGGGACGAGGGCGTCGCCTGCCGTGTCGTCCTGGCGGGCGACGGCCCTGAGCGCCGCGCCCTCGAAGCGCTGTGCGCCCGCCTCGGCGTCGCTGACCGCGTGACGTTCCTGGGCGAGGTCGCCCACGACCGCGTGCCGGCGGTCCTGCAGGAGATGGACGTGTTCGCCATGCCGTCGACGTGGGAAGGGTTCGGCGTGGCGGCCGTCGAGGCGCAGGCGATGGAACTGCCCGTCGTCGCGTCGTGGGTCCACGGCATACCCGACGTCGTCGCGCATGGGCAGACGGGGTTTCTGACGCCGCCAGGCGACGCCCGCGCGCTGGCGGCGGCCATCGCGGCGCTGGCCCGCGACCGGGAGCTGCGCGTGGAGATGGGCAGGAACGGCCGCCGCTTCGTCGAACGGCACTACGACTGGAACGAGAACGCGGCCCAGATGGAGCGAATCTACCGGGAGTTCGCCGCCTGACGGCCGCCGTTGTCATGCCGCCCGGCCGGTGCTACCCTCACCGCGACTGATGCAGGAACCGCGCCCCTTCGTCTCCGTCGTCGTCCCCGTTCGCAACGAAGAGCGGCACATCGAGCGTTGCCTCGGGGCGTTGGGTGATCAGGACTACCCTCGCGATCGCTTCGAGGTCATGGTCGTAGACGGCCAGTCGACGGATCGCACGCGGCAGCTCGTCGAGCGCTTCGCCGCCGAATCCACCCTGGACCTTCGCCTGCTCGACAACCCGCAGCGACGCACCGCGCCCGCGCTCAACATCGCATTGCGCGCCGCGCGCGGTGAGATTATCGTGCGCGTCGATGGGCACTGCATCGTCGCGCCGGATTTCCTGACAGAGTCGGTGGCGGCGATGGATTGGTCGGGAGCGGACTGCGTGGGCGGGCCCATCCGCAGCGCCGGCGAGGGCTGCTGGGGTGAGGCCATCGCCGCCGCGATGTCGTCGCCATTCGGCGTCGGCAACGCGGCGTTTCGCGTGAGCGAGCGCGAGCAGTGGACCGACACCGTCGCCTTCGGCGCGTACCGTCGCGGCCTGTTCGATAGCCTTGGGCCGTTCCGAGAGGACCTGGACGGCGGCGAGGACGACGAGTTCAACTACCGTCTGCTGTCGGCCGGTGGCCGCATCCTGCTGACGCCCGCTATACGGTCGACGTACGTCGTGCGGGGCTCGCCCGCGGCGGCGTTCCGCCAGTACTTCGGGTACGGGCGCGCCAAGGTGCGCGTTCTGAGCGCGCACCCGGGACAGACCCGCTGGCGGCAGCTCGTGCCGCCCGCCTTCGTGGCCAGCGTTGTCGCCGGCGCACTGATGACGCTCAGAGGTGACCGGCGCCTGTTGCAAACAGTGCTGGCGAGCTACGGCGGAGCGGCGCTCGCGGCGTCGGCGATGACGGCGGGCCGGACAGACGTCCGTCTGCTGCCGGCGCTGCCCCTCGCCTTCGCTGCGCTGCACACCGGCTACGGCCTGGGCTTCCTGACGGGCATAGGCAAACGCGCCGCGCGGCGCGCCGAGACGGGAACGCCGCAAGAGGCGCCCCGCTGAGGGCGGCGATGGCCAACGAAGCCGGCGGCGGGGGAATGACGGTGGTCCGTCGGACTCTGCCGGGCGCGTCTCGCCGTCAGGCCGCCGACGCCTTCGTCGTCGCCGAGCGGAACCGCGCCCTGTGGGCGTTCCTTGCCGAACTCGGCGCGCCGCCGCTGCCATCGTTGCGGGCGTTGGACGTCGGGTGCGGCGCCGGCGGCTTCCTGGCTGCCCTGATCGAACGTGGCGCCGAGCCCGCTAACCTCGCGGGGATCGAACTGCGGCCGGACCTGGCGCGCCTGACGTCGGAGCGAGCGCCCGGCGCGCGCGTGGACGTAGGCGACGGGCGAGAGCTGCCCTACGCCCAGGCCTCGTTCGACCTTGTGACCATGTTCACGGTGCTCAGTTCGACGCGCGACGCGGACGCGCGCGCCGCGCTGGTTCGCGAAGCGATGCGCGTGTTGCGCCCCGGCGGTTGGCTGGTGATCTACGACTTCTGGTGGAATCCCCTGAACCGGGACGCTCGCCCCGTGCGCCTCTCGGAACTGCGCCGTATGCTGCCGGGAAGTAAGATGCGCGCTCGCCGGGTGACTCTGGCGCCGCCGCTCGTTAGAGCGCTCGTCCTGCGGGCGCCGGGGCTGTGCAGGAGTCTGGAGCGTGTGCCGTTGCTCCGGAGCCACTACCTGGTGGCAATGCGACGGGGATGACCGATGGGTACCAGGATACTTAACGCCGCTATCCTGGCGATCATCGCCACGACGCTGATCGTCGCCGGGATGATCCTCACCGGCGGCGACGGCGGGCCGAAGCTCGACTGGGAGACGGAGTTTCTGGAGGCGGCGAAGGCAGGTTCCGTCTCGAAGGTGGTGGTTGGAACGGGACAGACACTCAAGGTGCAGCTCGTGGGCGACGAGACGATGTACTCGACGAAGATGCCCGACGGCGTCGAGTTCGGCGGCGTGGCCATCATCCTCGGCTGGACGACCGAAAGCCCCGTCGAGGTCGTGGGCCACGAACTGCCGACGCCGCTGCCCACCATCGTCGTCGAGCAACCTCCGCTCGATGAGGAGGGCGTCGGCGAAGGCGAAGAGACCTCTGACGAGGCACCTGAGGATGAAGGGGCCGAGCCGGAGGCTACGGCGCCGCCTGCGGAAGAGCAGTGATCGAAGGCTTCCTCCCGTACAACCTGCCGGACATCGGCGACGATGAGATCAAAGCGGTTGTCGAGACGCTGCGGTCGGGCTGGCTGGCGCCCGGTCCGCGCGCGCAGGCGTTCGAGGAGGCGTTCGCCGGGCGTGTGGGCGTCGCCCACGCCGTGGCCGTCAACTCCTGCACCGCGGGTATGCATCTGGCGCTGCTGGCGGCCGGCGTAGGCCCCGGCGACGAAGTCGTCACCAGCCCTATCACCTTCGCGGCCACGGCTAACGTCATCGCCCACACCGGCGCGACGCCGGTTCTGGCCGACGTCGATCCCGCCGACCTGAACCTGGACCCTGTCGCCGTGCGCGCGCGCCTGACGCCGCGGACGAAGGCGCTGATGCCCGTGCATTACGCAGGGCAGCCCTGCCGCATGGACGAACTGCGTGCCATCGCTCAGGAGCGCGGCCTGCGCCTCATCGAAGACGCCGCCCACGCCGTCGGGTCGGCGTACCGCGGCGAGCCGGTCGGCAAGACGCCCGACGCCGCCGTTTTCAGCTTCTACGCGACGAAGAACATCACCACGGGGGCGGGGGGCATACTGACGACGGACAACGCCGCCCTCGCCGAGCGCGTGCGGACGCTGCGGCTGCACGGCCTGAGCGCTGACGCCTGGGACCGCTACGCCGACACGGGATCGCCGTTCTACCGGGTGCTGGAGGCAGGCTTCAACTACGCGATGCCCGACATGGAGGCTGCGCTGGGGCTAGCGCAACTGCGGCGGCTCGATGGCTTCCTGGCGCGCCGGGCCGAGCTGGCGGAGCTCTACGGTCTCCTGCTCGCTGGCGCTCCGGAGATCGAACTGCCTTCGGCGCGGCCGGAGGTCACGCACTCCTGGCATCTGTACGTCATCCGCCTGCGGCGAGGGGCCCTCCGCATCAGCCGGGACGAGTTCCTGCGAGAACTGAAGGAGCAGGGCATCGGGACGTCGGTGCACTTCATCCCACTGAACCACCATCCGTACTTCAGGGAAGCGTATGGCTGGCAGCCGGGCGACCACCCCAACGCCGACGCTGCGTTCGAGGAGATCGTCTCGCTGCCTCTGTACACGCGGATGACCGACGCCGACGTGCAGCGGGTGGCGGAAGCCGTACGCCGTACCGTAGAACGACACCGGAGGTAACCGCCTATCTTGTCGAGAGCATTGGACCTGGTGGTGAGCCTGGTCGGGTTGGTGGTTCTGGCCCCCCTCTTCGTTATCATCGCCATCGCCATCAGACTGGAGTCGCCGGGGCCGGTCATCTTCCGTCAGCCGCGCATCGGCTACCGGGGCCAGCCGTTCACCTTCTACAAGTTCCGGACGATGCGTCACGACCCGTCGCCCGGCCGGGCGGTGGCCAACATGGACGGCGCCTCGC
>JBBITS010000006.1:0-1534 GCA_037440665.1 Chloroflexota bacterium | reverse complement strand
TCAAGGTCGACAACTTCCGCACGTACATTTTCTCGCCGCCCACGGATCGCTTCACCCGCGTGGGGCGCTTCCTACGCCAGACGAGCCTCGACGAGCTGCCCAACCTGCTCAACGTCCTCAAGGGCGACATGAGCCTCGTGGGACCCCGGCCAGAGGTGCCCAGGCTGGTCGAGCAGTACCCGCCCGAGTACCACCGCCGCCACGACGTCCGCCCTGGGATCACGGGGCTGGCCCAGGTCAACGGGCGAGGCGATTTGACCTACCACGAGACCATTGTCTACGATCTCGACTACGTCAATAACCACTCCTTCCTGAGGGACCTGGCCATCCTGGCCCGGACGGTCCCGACGGTTCTGCGCCGCAGGGGCGCGCGCTGAACGCCAGCGGTCGGACGGACGCCATGGGAGAATCGGACACCGACCGGACGCCGCATCCTACCTGGCCCGAGACGCCAGACGTGCCATCATCGCCCCTGAAGTCGCAACTGACGCGCGCCCTCGCGCTCATCGGCGTGCTGGCACTGGACGCCGGCATCGTGGTCGCCAGCTACGCGGCGGCGCTGGCTCTGCGGTTTGACGGCGACATCCCCGACGACTCCATCCGCTTCCTGCTGCTGGCGTCGCCCGGCATCGCCCTGGCGTACCTGGCGTCGAACTACTTCTTCCGCATCTACCGCACGGCGTGGCAGTACGCGGGCATCGCCGACGCCATCAACCTGGCGCTGTCGGTGGGGACGGTGTCCATCGTCCTGTTCGGCGTCAACGCCTTCATGTCGCCGCGCCACATCCCGCTCACGGTGAACGTGACGGCGCCAGCCTTGATCTACCTGAGCATGGGCGCGACGAAGCTCTGGCCGCGTCTGCGCGCCGCCAACCCGCTCAGCTCGTGGTCCGACGCCTCGAAGCGGGTGCTGGTCGTCGGCGCGGGCCACACGGGCCAACTTCTGGTGCGCGAGCTGCTGTCGAACCCCGGCCTGGGCATGCGCCCGGTGGCGTTCGTCGACGACGACCCGGCGAAGCGCGGCCTGCGCCTGCACGGGCTGGTCGTGGCGGGCGCCCGCGACGACATCCCGCATCTGGTGCGGCGCCTGGGAATCGACCTCATCGCGCTGGCGATACCCTCGGCTTCAGGCCAGGCGGTGCGCGAGATCGTCGGCATCTGCCAGCAGACCCGCGCGCCCATGCAGACCGTCCCCGGCCTGCGCGACATGCTGCGCGGCAGCGCCCGGCCGACGCGCCTTCGCGAGGTGACCGCCGAGGACCTGCTGGGCCGCCCGCAGGTGGAGATCGACGCCCGCCAGTGCTCCGAGGCCATCCGTGGGCGCGTCGTGCTCATCACCGGCGCGGCCGGCTATATAGGGTCGGAGCTGGTGCGGCAGATACTGCTGTTCGAGCCCGCCGTCCTGCACCTGCTCGACTCCAACGAAACCGGCGTCTACGACCTCCAGCGCGAGATGAAGGCCTCGAACGACGCTTCCGACGTCCGCATATGGCTGTGCGACGTGGGCGACAGCGCGGCGGTGGACAAGGCCTTC
>JBBITS010000005.1:3171-25676 GCA_037440665.1 Chloroflexota bacterium | reverse complement strand
ATAATCGCTGCCTTCGCGGAAGCCGTTCAGGTTGTTGTAGTGGCGCTCCAGGTTATAGATGCGCTCGCCTGCCGCCAGCAGCGACTCAACGTTCGCCGGCACGCCGGAGACAGCCGCGTACTGGGCGACGAAGTCCTCCACCTTCTCGGCGAAGATAGAGAACTTGCAGACGTTCAGCGAGTCGGAGACGGCCAGCAGGTCCTGCAGGTACTTGACGACGGCGCCCTTGCCCTGCCATTCGAGCGGATTCGTGTGATAGGGGATGCCACCGACCTCGCTGGCGAAGCTGTAGCCCCTCAGATGGCAGGCGCCCCGGTTGCTGGTGGCGAAACCCAGGCCCATGCCTTTGAGACCGCGGGGATCGTAGCCTGGGATCGCCTGTCCCTTCACCGTCATGGCGATGTCCGGGTCGCCGAAGGCCTTCGCCGCACGCTCGGTACCCTCGGCCAGAGTGTCGCCCAGACCCTCGCGGAGCGCGGTCTGCCGCACGAGACTTGCCATGGCGTCGGTGTCACCCCAGCCAACGCGGTCCACGATGAGTTCGCGTTCGCTCGCCTCCATCGCCATGGCGAGGGCGTTGCCCATCTCGATGCTGTCCATGCCGTGGTCGTTGCAGAGGTCGGTGATGTAAGCGATGGCGTTGGGATCGTCGTTGAGGCAGGCTGAGCCGAACGCCCACGCCGACTCATACTCGAAGCTCTCCATGCGCACGTGGAACTTGCCCGGCGGCGTTTCGACCTCTTTCTTGCAGGCCACCGGGCACGCCTGACACGCCGGGCTGCCCACCAGGATAGTGGCCTTGATGACGTCTCCGCCGATCTTGCCGGCGCCCTCGAACACCGTGAGCTGGGCGTTCTTGGTTGGCTGCGCTCCCAGAATGCCGAACAGGCCCATCGCACTGTTAGTGCCCAGGGTAGAAAGCGCGCCTTTGCCCGGCGCCGTCGCCCCGCTCTCGTTGATGGCCTTGAGGGCGTTGCGGCGGGCCTTCTGGAACGCCTGCGCATCGTGAGGCGCGGCAGGCTTGCGGGCCGCCTTGATCACCACGGCTTTCAGGTTCTTGCTTCCTCCCACGGCGCCGGTGCCACCCCGGCCGGAGACGCGGTCGTTCTCGTTCACCCAGGAAGCGAACCGCACGAGGTTTTCGCCCGCCTGGCCGATGGCCACGACGCTGACGTCCTTGCCGTGCCTCTCTTCGAGGGCCTTCACGGTGTCGTGAACGCCCTTGCCCCAGAGGTCGGAGGCATCCTTCAACTCCACTTCGCCGCCGCTGACGTAGGCGTAGACGGGCGCCGGCGCCCGGCCCCTGAAGACGAGGCCGTCGAACCCCGCCCAGCGCAGGCGCGCGCCCGACCAGCCGCCCTGATGGGAATCCGTCACCGTGCCGGTCAGAGGCGACTTCGTGACGATGGCCAGCCGGCTGCTCATGTTGGCGTTGGTGCCGGTGAGGGGGCCGACCATGAAGCAGAGGACGTTGCCGGGGGTCAGGGGGTCTACCTGGGGGCCGTTGTCGAAGACGTACTTGACCCCCAGGCCGCGCCCGCCGATGTACTTGCGGGCGTCCTCCTCCTTGATCTCGTCGTAGCGGACCTCGCCTTTGCTCAGGTCAACGCGGGCGACCCGATTCGCATACCCGCCGAGCTGCATCTCCACCTCCCGTTATCACGACACCGCTAGTTCCGGCCAGGGGCTACGGCGTGATGGCTATCTTCAACACGCCGCCCGTCTTGCTGCGGAACAGGTCGTAGGCCTTCGGCGCGTCGGCCAGCTTCATCCGATGGGTGAACAGTGGCGACAGGTCGACGCCCCGGTGCTTGACGAGCGCGAGCAGGTGATCGAGACGGTCGTGCCCCGACGGGCAAAGCGTGGTGACGACCTTGCGATGCAAGAAGGCGGGCGTCCCCGTCGGCATCGCCACCTGCGGCAGAAGGCTGTACACGCCGACCGAAGACACCGTGCCCCCGCGGCGGACCACCCGCGTCGCGCCCTCGAACGTCGCCTGCGTGCCGACAGCCTCGACGGCGACGTCGACGCCAGCGTTGTTGGTGAGGGCCATGATCTTGGCGACGGGGTCTTCCTCCTTGGCGTTGATGACGGCGTTGGCGCCGAACCGCTTCGCCATCTCCAGGCGCTCGGGGATCGTGTCGACGCCGATGATCAGGCCGCAGCCGCGCGTGGCCGCCCCCGCGGTGGCGCACAGGCCCACGGGGCCCTGGGCGAAGATGGCCACCGAGTCGCCGAAGCCCGCGTTGGCCCGGTCAATCGCTCCGAAGCCGGTGGACATGATGTCGGTGGGCAGCACGGCCTGCTCGTCGCTGACGCCGTCGGGGACCTTCGTCGCCGAGACGTCAGCCTGGTTGACGACGAAGTACTCCGACTGACAGCCGCCGAGCATGCGGCCGCCGCCCGTGCATACGCTGTAGTCGCCGTGCATGCACTCGACGCACTTCCCGCACGACGTGAGGCAGGAGGCGATCACGCGGTCGCCCGGCTGGAAGCGCTTGACGCCCGGCCCGACCTCGTGAACGACGCCCACGCCCTCGTGGCCCTGCATCATGCCCTGGGGCACGAAGATGTCTGGGAAGATGGCGGCCAGGCCCTCCGTGGGGATCTCGTCGACGAAGTGCATGTCGGTACCGCAGATGGTCGTCATGGTCATCTTGACGACGATCTCGCCCTCGCGGGCTTTCGGCATGGGTACATCCAGCACCTCGACCTTGCCCATTGCGGTTTTCACAACCGATTGCATCACTGCACCTCACTTCCGCTCTGCTTGCCCGCTCAAGACCTGGCTGCGCGGGCCATCCTGTATTCCCCGGCCGGTCGCCCGGCGATCGCTCCGCGGGCGAATGGCCTTCCTGTTACCGCCGCTTTCCATTGGCGCTCCCGTCGTACCTGGTCACCTCGACTCTCGTCGCCCTGTCCACGTGGTTCGGCGCCCACATGAAGGGCCAGTACTTGAGGTGGCCGTAACCTCCCGCAAGGTGCAGCCACTTGATCATGGCGCCCTCGAAGTTGCTGGTGCCACGCCACTCGCGGAACTGGTAGTGATCCCATCCCGCGTAGCAGATCACCTGCCCCGGCCGCACCGACGGCGACAGCTTGACAGGAATGATGGCGTGGCCCATGTCGTTGTGGACCACCACCTCGTCGTTGTCTTTGATGCCGCGCGGCGTGGCGTCAGCCGGGCTCATCACCAGGTGGGGACGGCCACGGTGCGTTTGAAGCATCATCCTGTTGGCGATGTTGGTGGCGTGGACGCTCCAGCGGTTGTGCCCGCTGGTGATCATCAGCGGGTAGTTGCCGCCCATCTTCGGTGGATACTTCTGGACAGGCAGCTCCTCACCGGCCTCCAGGAACCAGTCGTGGTCGATGTAGAACTGCGCCCGTCGCGTCAGCGTGGGATACACCTGCTTCTTCTCGACGTGGTTGCGCATCGGCGCCATCGTCTCGTCGGGGTTGAGGTCAGTGCCGTGGGTCTGGGCGGTGGGAAGCATTCCCCACCCTGTGAACCGCACAGGGCCTTTCTTGCGCAGCGTCTCGATGGTCGTGCCCTTCGGGACGACACCCATGCGCGCGCTGACCTCGACGCCCTCAGCGGTCATCTGCATCTCGTCGACCATCTGTCCGCCCGCGGTCCACGCGTTTTCGAGGCCATCCAGCGAGTACATGCGGCCACGGCTGTCCTGGTATTTCGTGAAACCTCTGGCCTTCCCCCGTTCCTCCAGCGCGCGGCAGAGGAGCCGGAATATGTGCCATTCCGGTTTCGCCTCGCCCTCCGGCTCCTTCACCAGGTCCGCCAGTTGCAGGAACAGCGTCGTCGTCAGGCCGAAGGCGTTGGGCCGTTCGTAGGCATGGGCGGCCGGCAGGATGTAGTCGGAGAAGAGCCCCGTGATGCTTATCCGGGGGTCGATGCTGACAATGAGCTTGAGCTTGGGCCAGAGGTTCTTGAGGAACATGCTCTGCCCGCCGCGCGTGCGCCGGAGCATGTTGCCCCCCACCTCGATCATGGCCCGCGGCTTCTGATCGCCGGTGGGCACCACCACGCCCTGCCACCAGTCCTTCTCGATGGCCTCGTTGAAGTAGTCATCGAACTTGCGCCGCATGCTGGGGTCGTGCCAACTGCGGCGGTTCCACACCTCGCGGAAGCCGCCATGGTAGTACCACCACCAGACGGGGGGCACGAAGAGGCCCGACGCCGCGGTGACGTTCTGCATCAGTTCGATGGACGCGATCTCGTCGGTCTTGGTGGGGTCGCCAGCCTTCACGGCGTCCAGCGTCTGCCTCAGCAGCTTGCCCAGGTCTTGCCCTCTCGGCGCTTCGCCCAGGAATGCGCCGGCGGATGGATGCCCCTGAGTCCAGTAGTCGGGGCCCGTGCCCTTCTTGCCCCAGTTGCCGGTGAGCGCCAGCAGCAGGTACATCGAGCGGCCCATCAGGTCGCCGTGGTAGTGCTTGCCCGTGCCCAGGCCCTCGTACACGTGCGTCTTCTTGGTCGCGACCTTGCGGGCCACGGTGCGGATCACGCTCGGGTGCACGCCACACATCGCCGAGGCCTTCTTCGGCTCGTAGTCCCTGAGCCTCTCCTTCAGGAGCTGGAAGACGGGTGAGACCTTGACCGTCCGCCCGTTCTTCAGCGTGGCCGTATAGGCGCCCTCCAGCGCCGGGTTGACTCTGCGCAGGGCCAGCGTGCCCCGGGGGGCTTGCACCGCTTTGCGCGTGCAGCTGTCGTAGAAGTAGAACTGGTCGTCGCGCCCGCCCTCTACGACGTCGCAGGCGCGGAGGAACTTGCGCGTGTCGCGCCGCACCAGCAGGGGCAGGTCCGTCTGGTCCTTCACGAAGGCAGTGTTCACAAGACCCTCGTCGATGATGACCTTGCACATGCTCAGGAGGAGCGCCGCGTCTGTGCCGATCTTCACGGGCACGTGGTAGGAGGCGTTGACGGCGGATGGGCTGAAATCGGGGGAGATGATGATGACGTCGGCCCCCTTGTACTTCGCCTCGGTCACGAAGTGGTAGATCGGTATTCGGGTGTAGGACGGATTGCAGTGCCAGATGAAGATGAGTTCGGAGTGGGCGTAGTCGTCGCCGCTGGGGATGACGAGCTTGCCCCAGGTGAGGTGCATCCCCGGCGGGAAGTCGCCCATGTCGTGGTCGAAGTCACCGATGGGGAAGCCGGTGAGGTTGCCGAAGCGCCGCTGGGTCGTCATGCCCCAGGCGAGGGCGTTGCAGCCGCTGGGCGAGAAGACGGACTCTGGCCCGCCCTCCTGGATAGCGTCCAGCAGGCCGTCGGCGATCTCAGAGAGCGCCTGGTCCCAACTGATCTGCTGCCACTTTCCCGAGCCGCGCTTTCCCACGCGCTTCAGGGGATGGCGCACCCGCTCCTCGCCGTGCAGGAACTCCTGCCAGCAGGCGCCCTTCTGGCAGCCCATGGGGTTGAAGTCGGGTATACCCTTCTCGATGATGGGGAATGACCCGGCGGGCTCCTGGAACTGGATGGCGCCGTCCTTGAGGTAGACCCAGTACGGGCAGCCGCCGATGGTGGGGTAGCAGTCCACGATGTGGGTACCGCGGGCGATCTTGTCCCACTTCCACTTGTCCCGGTAGGCCTCCTCGGAGCCGCGGTCGGCGTTGCGCCGCGGCTTCTGGCCCCGCTGGGTGGAAGTAGCCATCACTCCCTCCTTGTCAAGCGTCCTTCGATGTCATCGGACTGCGGACGGCAGCCGGCCCAGTCAACCATTCCTGTGCGGCTCCACAGACACGCCTTCGGCGCGCGCCTGCGGCGTGCGCCGTCGTTGCCGGGCTGCGCTCCGGCGGCAGCGCCTACTTCCTCTTCTTCCGTTTGTGCGCGACTCGTTCCCCGCCGCTCTCCGTGCCGAGCTTGCTGACCTCGACGCGGCTGCCTCGCATCGTCGTCACGGGCGACCACTCCATGGGCCAGTAGCGCAGGTGCCCGTAGCCCCCGGCGAGAAGCAGCCACTTGACCATGCCTGCCTCAACGACGTTGGTGCCCTGGCCATCGCGGAACTGGTAGGGCTCCCAGCCGTTGTAGATGATTACCATGCCGGGCGGCACCGATTGCGCCAGCTTCACGGGAATTGTGATGGCGCCCATCTCGTTGTGGACGCGCACTTCCTCGTTGTCTGCGATGCCCTTTGCGGCGGCGTCGTCCGGGTTCATAAGCATGTGCGGGCGCCCCCGGTGTGTCGCGAGCATGAGCCGGTGGGCGATGTTCAGCGCGTGCACGCTCCACCGGTTGTGCCCGCCGGAGATGACGAATGGGAAGTCGCCGCCCATCTTCGGCGGATCCTTGTGGGCGGGCAGCTCCTCACCCGCTTCAAGGAACCAGTGATGGTCGATGTAGAACTGCGCCCTTCTGGTCAGCGTGGGATACGGCGCCTTCTGCTCCGTGTGGTGGCGGAAGGGGGCGAACGTTTCGTCGGGCTTGATCTCGGTGCCCTGGGCCATCGCCCGCGCGCTCATCCCCAGGTTGGCCCAGCGCACGTACCCTTTCTCGCGCATGGTTTCGAGATCCGTGCCCTCCGGCAGCACGCCGAAGCTTGCAAGGCTCTTCACCGTCTGATCGACGAGGAAGTCCTGCTTGTCCCAGGCGCCGTTGGCCGTGTGGGCGTTGTACAGGCCCTCGAGGCGGTGCGTCCTGCCGAAGGCGTCGGTGTACTCGGCGAGGCCGCGCTCTTTCGCCTTCTTCTCCAGCTTCTGGGCCAGCATACCCCTGATCTCCCACTCGGGCTTGGAGTCGCCGGCCGGCTCAGCCACGCGATCCCCGAACACGAGGCCCGCCACGTGGGTCGTCGGGAGACAGAAGCCCAGCTTCTCGTAGTGGGCAGCGACAGGAAGAACGAGATCGGAGTACATAGCGCTGGCGCTCATTCGCAACTCCAGCGTCGCGATCATCTTGAGCTTGGGCCAGAGGTAGCGCAGGAACTGGTTCTGCCCGCTGGGTGTGCGCCGGATCGGGTTGCTGCCGTCGAGCAAAAGGACGCGCGGCGTCATGTCCGGGCCGGGCAGGTCGACGCCCTGCCACCAACCCTTGTCCACGGCCTCCTTGAAGTACTCGTCGAACGGACGGGCCATGCTGGGGTCGTGGTACTCGCGGCGCTTCCACAACTCGCGGTAACCCGCGTGGTAGTACCAGACGAAGACGGGCGGAACTATGCCGCCCATTCCCATGGTCATGGCGCGCTTCTGCAGCTCAATGGCGGCGATCTCATCGCTCATCGTCGGGTCCTCTGCCTTGAAGTTGCTCAGCACCTGCGATGCCATGTCGGGAGGCAGGCTGCCGAGCCCGACGGTCGTCCAGGTGCGCACGCCTGTGCCCTTGCGGCCCCAGTTGCCCGAGAGCGCAAGCATCAGGAGCATCGCCCGCTCCATGAGGTCGCCGTGGTAGTGCTTGCCGGCGTTGCCTTCACCGGTCAGGATGTTCGTCCGCTTGACCGCGACCTTCCGCGCCAGCGTCCTGATCACCTTCGGATTCACCCCGCAGATGGCCGAGGCCTTCTCTGGCGTGTAGTCCTTCAGCCTCTCCCTCAGAAGCTGGAACACGGGCGCGACCTTCACAACGCTGCCGTCCTTGAGCGTCGCCTGGTAGTCGCCTTCCAGCGCAGGTTCCACCTTGCCCAGGGCTAAGGTGCCCCGGGGAGCCTCCACAACGGACCGCGTCTTCGTGTCATGCAAGTAGAACTGGTCGTCGCGTCCGCCTTCGGCGACGTCGCACGCGCGCAGGAACATACGGTTGTCGCGCCGAACCAGGAGCGGAAGATCGGTCTGCTCCTTGACAAAGGTCTCGTTGTAGATCCCTTCGTCGATGAGGACCTTGCAGATGCTGAGGCACAGCGCCCCGTCGGTCCCCATCTTCACCGGCACGTGGTAGTCGGCGTGCACGGTGGTGGGGTTGACGTCGGGAGCAACGACGATCAGCTCGGCGCCCTTGTACCGGGCTTCCAGAGCGAAGTGGTAGTAGGGAATCCGGGTGTAGGCATAGTTGGCGAACCAGACGAAGGTCAGCTCAGCGTGGAACCAGTCGTCCACGCTGCTCACGGGGTCGAACTTGCCCCAGGTGATGTAGTGGCCGGGGGCGAAGTCGTTGACCTCCGAGTTGTTGTCGGTGGACAGAGGGCCGGGGATTCCCGGCCAGCCGCCCGCCCAGATGGCCCCCGGGCTGCCGCCCGAGAGGCTGATGATGGTCTGGGGCCCGCCGTCCTCGATGGCGTCGAGGAGCGCGCCGGCCAGTTCGTCCAGAGCTTCGTCCCAGGAGACGCGCTGCCACTTGCCCGAGCCGCGCTTGCCCACGCGCTTCAGCGGATGGAGCACTCGCTGCTTGCCGTAGAGAACCTCCATCCAGGCCGCGCCCTTCTGGCAACCCATGGGGTTCATGTCGGGAACGCCCTTCTCGACGATAGGGAAGGTGCCTCGCGCCTCGCTGAACCAGACCTCGCCGTCCCTGACGTAGGCGCGGTAGGGGCAGTTCGTGGGGTAGCAGTCGACGCAGTGGGCGGCGGTGCCCACCTTGTCCCACCGCCACATCTGGCGGTACGTGTCCTCCGACGTCTTCGGCTTCGTCACCGCGCCCCCGCGGCCCTTGCCGGGCGCTTGTGCGCGAGGAGCGCTCTTGACGCTAGCGACCATGCCGACCTCCATCGGGCTGCTTGAACGCGTTCAGCCTGTTCTGGTTCCCGCTGGCGACGACGCCGCACCGGCGGGCGCCGCGAGCGACGCCGGCCAGCCCCTCACCCAACCTTTGCCACGTCGACGCGCGTGGCGCGATCCATGGGAACCGGCAGCCAGTTGCCGTAGAAGTACCGCAGATGGCCATAGCCTCCGGCCAGATGCAGCCACTTCACCATGCCCGGCTCGTACTCGTTGCACCCTCTCCAGTCCTTGAACTGGTACGGGTCCCAGCCGTTGTAAACGATCAACTGCCCCGGACGCACCGAAGGCGACAGCTTCGCAGGGATGATGCTCCAGCCGTGGTCGTTGTACAGCTTGATCTTCTCGTTGTCCTTGATGCCTCTGGCCGCGGCGTCGCCGTTGTTCATCACGACGTGAGGCTCGCCCCGGTGGGTCTCCAGCATGATCTTGCTAGCGGTGTTGACCGACCACTTGCTCCACCGGCCATGGCCGCCCGTGACCATGAACGGGTAGTCGCCGCCCATCTTGGGTGGCTCCTTGTGCATGGGCAGTTCCTCGCCCGCCTCGAAGAACCAGTCGTGGTCGATGTAGAACTGTGCCCTGCGCGTGAGGGTCGGGTACGGCCACTTGTCCTTAACGTGCCTCGTCCACGGCGAGAACGTCTCGTCGGACTCGATGTCGGTGGCATTCGCCATGGCCAGAGGGTCGAGGCCCGAGCGCTGCAGGCGGACCGGCCCGTTCTTGCGCATGCTCTCGAGGGTCGTGCCCGCGGGCATCTCGCCGCCTGCGGCGCCGTCGCGGATCCCGTCGTCCAGCGCCTCGTCCAGGTCCTTGATGAGGCCGTTGCGGGTCATCCCGTTCACGAGATTGTCCAGCCGGAACGTCCGGCCCAAGCCATCCTTGAACTCGACGAAGCCACGCGCCTTCGCTCTCTCCTCGATCTTCTCCGCCAGACCCAGGCAGGCCTGCCATTCGTCCTTGATCTCCGGCGACGCGGGTTCGACGACTTTGTCGTCCAGCACGAACCATCCGGGGTCGAGACACAACACGCCTTTCTGCTTCTCGTGCTGGCTCGCCACCGGCAAGACGATGTCCGAATACAGGCACGTCGTGCTCATGCGGTAGTCGAACGTGACGATCATCTTCAACTGCGGCAGCAGGTTCTCGAGATAGATCTTCGTGCCGCCACGGAGACGCCTGAACGTGTTCGTGACCTCGAACCAGATCCGCGGCGGCTGGTTCTTGCGGGGGAAGTCCACAGCGCGCCACCACCCGTTCTCCATGGCTTCCTTCGCGTACTCGTCGAAGGGGCGGCGCATCGAAGGGTCGCTCCACTCCTTCTTGTTCCAGATTTCCCGGAAGCCGAAGTGGTGGTACCACATGAAGAAGGTGGGCACAGTCCTGCCCATAGCGCCGGCTGCGCCGCCTTCGCCTGGCGGGCCGGCGAGCTTGTTGCCCGGACTGAACAGGTCGAGCATGACGATCTCATCGCTGATGCTCGGATCCTGAGCCTTCACCGCGTCGAGCATGTTCCGGCGCAATTGCAGGATGCCCGGGATCTCCTCGGTGCCCGGCTTGGTCTTGAGCGCGGAGAACAACTGGCTGCTACCGCTGGGCACACCCCACGTCCGCAGCCCGGTGCCCTTCTTCCCCCAGTTGCCGGTCAGGCCCAACAACAGACACATCGACCGCTCGATGAGGTCGCCGTGGTAGTACTTGCTCACGTTGTAGCCCGTGTTGAAGAGCGTCGACCTGGTCGCGATCTTCCGGGCGATGGACTTCATGGTGTCCGGGTGGACGCCGCAAAGCTCCGACGCCTTCTCTGGCGTGTAGTCCTGCAGCCGCTTCTTCATCAGCTCGAACACCGGTGTGACCTTGACCTGCTTGCCGTTCTTGAGGGTGGCCGTGAACGTGCCTTCCAGCGCCGGATCGAGCTTGCCGAGCGCAAGCGTCCCCAGCGGCGGGTCGACGATCTTCCGCGTCTTCGCGTCGTAGATGTAGAACCGGTCGTCCCTGCCGTCCTCAACAACGTCGCTCGCCCGCAGATAGCGGCGAGTGTCGAGACGCACGAGGAAGGGCAGGTCCGTCTGTTCCTTCACGAACTTCACGTCGTAGATGCGCTCACTGACGATGACGTTGCACATGCCCAGCGCGAACGCCGCGTCGCTCCCGGGCTTCACGGCGACGAACCGGTCGGAGTGGATGGCCGACGGGTTCAGGTCCGGCGCCACGCTTATCACCTCGGTGCCCTTGTAGCGGGCCTCGGTGATGTAGTGGGCGTAGGGGATGCGCGTGTAGAACGGGTTCAGGTGCCAGATGAAGTGCAGCTCCGGCTGGAACCAGTCGTCCATGCTGCTGACGGAGAAGATTTTGCCGAAGGTGAGGAAGACGCCCATGAAGTCGTCGTTCACTTCGCCGTCGATGTCTGTGATCAGGGCGCCCAACTGGCCGAGAAGCTCCTGCCGCCCACGGTTGGGACGCGTGGAAGCGCTGGGGCCGGGGCTGATGATCGATTCGGGTCCCACCTCCCGCAGGGCGTCGATGATGGCGTCGGCCACCTCCGTCCAGGCCTGGTCCCAGGTGATGCGCTGCCACTTGCCCGAGCCGCGCTTCCCCACGCGCTTCAGGGGATAGTGCAGCCGCTCCTCGCCGTACAGGAACTCCCTCCACGAGCAGCCCTTCTGGCAGCCCGTGGGGTTCATGTCGGGAACGCCCTTCTCGATGATGGGGAACGTGCCAGCCTGCTCCTCGAACAGGACCTTGCCGTCCTTCACGTACACGCGGTAGGGGCAGTTGCCCGGATAGCAGCCCATGCCGTGAGAGCCCCATCCGACGCGATCCCACTTCCACTTGTCCCTGTAGGACTGCTCCGAGGCCCGGACGGCTCCGTTTCGCCTTGTTGTGCGGGCCGCCACCGCCTTTCCGCGCTTCGCGGGGGCGATCGGGGCCCGACGCCGGCTGCTGCCAGGGGCTGTGCGCGTCACCATCTGCCTTCCTCCCCGCCTGCTGGGAACAGGCTCTGCGTGTCAGGCGATCTCCGCCTGCCTTCCGGGAGTCGCTGACGGCTCCCCCGGCGGTGCGGAAAGTCAAGCACCTGTTGCCCGGCCATCGTCTCAGTCCGCCTACGAGGCGTCAATCGGGCGAAACATGAACCACCTGTCGGGCGCTGCCCCACCGCACGGACCCGCTTGGCGCCGCGCCAGAACGCCAAGCGGACCGCCTGTCCTACAGGCGACCGCGCAGCCTGGGGTCCAGGATGTCGCGCAGCGCGTCACCGAGCAGGTTGAAGCCCAGCACGGTGAGCGTGATGGCCAATCCGGGGAAGAAGGCCCACCACAGGTGGATGGGGAACTGAGTGCGGGCCAGGCTGACGTCGGTGCCCCACGAGGGGTTCGGCTCGGGGATGCCCAGGCCCAGGAAGGAGAGCGACGCCTCGGCCAGGATGGCCACGCCCAGTAATAGCGTCGCGCCGATGATCGCCAGCGCCACGATGTTGGGGGCGATGTGGTGGAAAAGGATGCGCGGGGTGGACGCGCCCAGCGCGCGCGCCGCCTCGACGTACTGATTGTTGCGCTCCGAAAGCGCGACGCCGCGCACCACCCTCGTGATGGGGGCGATGATGCCGATGGCCACGGCGAGAATCACCGTCCGCATTGATGGACCCATCACCTGGGCCAGGAGCAGCAGCAGCAGCAGTTGCGGGAAGGCGATGACCGTGTCGACGATGCGCTGGATGATGTTGTCGAGGGCTCCGCCGCTGTAGCCGGAGACGATGCCGAGAACCGTGGCCACCGCCGTCCCGCCGATGACTGCCAGGAAGGCCACTGTCAGCGAAATCCGCGTGCCATGCATAACCCGGCTCAGCATGTCGCGGCCCAGGTAGTCGGTCCCGAAGGGGTGAGCCAGAGACGGTCCTTCGCGCGGGTAGCCCGCCCGGAAGTCATCGATGGCGTAGGGAGCGACGAAAGGCGCAAGAAGCGCGACGAGCACGAGGATGAAGACAATCATGAACCCGATGAAGCCCAGCGGGTTCTGACGGATGACGTTCCACAGTCCGCGCGCCCAATGCCGCCTCGCCCGGGCAACCTCCGCCAGGCTGGTCTCCAGTACTCCGATAGCGCTGCCCGTCGCCACAGGTTCCCCTCAGGAATAACGAATCCGCGGGTCCAGCCAGGCGTAGCTGATGTCCACCAGCAGGTTTATCAGCACGACGACCGTCCCGATGTACAGCGTCAGACTTTGCACCACCGTGAAGTCTTTGGTGCTCAGCGTTTGCAGGAAGTAGCGGCCGATTCCTTGCAGTGAGAAGATGTTCTCGATGATGACGGTGCCCCCGAGAAGGGCCGCAAACTGAAGACCGAGCACGGTCACCACGGGGATCAGCGAGTTCTTCAGGGCGTGCCGCCCGATCACCACGGCCTCGCGCAGGCCTTTGGAGCGGGCAGTCCGGATGTAGTCGGTTCGCAGCACCTCCAGCAGAGCCGAACGCGTCAGGCGCATGATCCCCGCCGACGCCGCCAGGCCCAGCACCAGCGCGGGCGGCACGAACTGCCGCAGGTTGCCCACCGGGTCATCGAAGAAGCTTATGTTCGATCGAAGCGGCGGCGCGTATCCCCACAGGTCCAGAGGTATCAGCAGCACCAGCGTGGCCACCCAGAAGTTCGGCACCGACAGCCCCAGCACGGCCGTGACCCGCACCACGTAGTCGGCAATCGTGTTTCGATACACCGCCGAAATGACCCCGAACGATATCCCGATGACCGTCGTGAACATCAGCGTGATGATTACCAGTTCCAGCGTCACCGGCAGCCTCTCGCGCAGCGCCTCGATCACCGGCTGCTGGTTGAAATTCGAGACCCCGAGGTCGCCTGTGACGACGTCGCCAAGCCATTTCAGATACTGGGCCACGTACGGGTCATTCAGGCCCAGTTTCTCGTGATACGCTTCTAGCCGCTCCGGCGTGCATTCGATCATCCCGCACCTGGCCAGCGCGGGGTCTCCGGGCCCGATGCGCAGCATCACGAAGACAGCGATAGACAGGATGAAGAGGATGATCACCCCGAGAAGAAGCCGCCGGATGATGTAGGCCCGCATCTTCTGCTCGCTAGACGGGAGCCTCCTCCGTAAGCCAGCGGGTGTTCAGCATCTCACCAGCCAGGCCCAGGTCGGTCCGCAGGTTCTTGACGAAATTCCAGTACAGGTTGCGTGTGTACGGGCTCACCAGAGGCAGCTCGCTCGGCCCCTTCTCGTAGATAAGCCGCTGCACGTCGTGAATCGCCTTGACCAGCTCGTCGTGATCGGTGATGGACTTGTAGGCTTCGAGCGCCGCGTCCACTTCTGGATCCTGAATGCCGTTCGAGTAGATGCCGTTGAGCTGCGGGCCCTTGGAGTGGTGGAAGTTCAGCGGGAACTCCGGCGTCTCGTACGTCTGGTTCACGTGCAGCGAAGAGTCGTATCGCTTCTCGGTGTAGTTGCCGATCCAGACGTCCAGGGGCTGCGGCTCCGCCTCGACCTTGAAGCCCGCCTCCTCCATCTGCCTAAGCCAGATGGGCAGGTGCTGGTCGAGCTGCTGGAAGTTTCCGGTCGGGTAGATCATCTTGATCGCCAGGGGCAGCTCGTAGCCGGCCGCCCGGATCAGCTCTTTGGACTTCTCCGGATCGTACGGCTGCAGCTCCTCCAGCTCTTCGGGAGGAAGCGCGTAGTCGCCCGTGGGCCAGTGCACCAGACCGTTGGGTTTGGCGTCGCCCTGGTAGACCCTGTCCACGTACTCCTGCCGGTTCAGGGCGTACATGGCCGCCTTGCGGATTCTCGCGTCGTCCCACGGCTCCTTCAGAACGTTCATGGTGAACGAGATGAACGCATACACGGGCATGGGATCCGACGCCCACAGGTCATACTGCCCGAGCAGCTCCTCCACCTCGGCCCGGTTCTGCGCGCCATACGAGTACGCCTGCTTGGACAGGAACGCCGTCCGCACCGCGGCCGGGTCGGGAACCACCTTGGCGTCGATGCCGTCGATGTACGGCAGCCGGGCGTTGTTGTTGTCGGGATCCGTCCGGTAGTAGTTCGGGTTCTTGTCCAGAATCAGCTTGTCGCTCTCGGCGTAGCCGCCCGGCCGGACGAAGAAGGGCCCGCCGCCCACACCGGTGGTCAACATCCGGTCCGGATTCTCCAGAATCAGCTCGCGCGGCGGTATCGTCGAGACGTATTGCCAGCCCCCGATCTCGAGCAGGAAGAAAGCGTATGGCTTCGGCGTCCTGATGACGTACGTGCTCGGGTCCACAGCCTCGTGGGAGACGATCTGCTTGCCCGCGAAGGCGTTCGCCTTCGCCTCGGGCAGCGTCCGGATGCGCTCGAAGGACACGTAGGCGTCCTCCGCGTCCATGTCGCGCTCCGGGATGCCGAGCTGGTTCGGCGCGATCTTCACGCCCGGTCGGATGTGGAAAATCCACTCCGTGCCGTCCGGGTCCGGCGCCTCGTATTCCTCGGCCAGGTCCATGAAGATGAAGTCTGGTTTCTGCGACGATTGCTTGACGAGCAGGTTGTATATGCGGGGGAAGTACGTGAGCGCCGAGGCGATGGCCAGGTGCGGGTCCAGCGTGTCGAAGACGGCGCTGGCCGCCGCCTGCCACCGTCCGCCGTACCGCGGCGTCTCGCCCGAAGGCGTCTGGCCCGGCGCCAGCGTTTCGCCGGGCGCCGCGCCCTTGTCCTCACCGCCGCAGGCCGCCGCCAGCGTCAGCCCCGCGGCGCCCGCGCCCGTCGCGGCCAACAGCCGCCTGCGCGAGATGCGCTGCCTCTGAAACCTTTCCCAGTAGCCCGGCCTCGCCATGCTTCTCCCCCAACAGCATCATTGCCCGGACGCTGAACAGCCGTCCTGTTCCCGTCCCGTGTCAAGAACGGCCCCTATTATAAGGCCGTCTGGCGATCTGTAAAGGGTTCAGATTCTGCATTCACAGTGTCACGAAGGTTGGTAATTCTTGCGCCCCGCGAGAGCGAAGCATAGCCGGAAGCAGGCTGGCGTTGCAAACGGGAGAGAGCAATGCTACGTAACCAGGTCGATCTCCTTGAGGTCCGGGCTCACCAGGAGCCGCGCCTCCGTCAGCGCCTGCACCTCCTCCGCCGTCCACCCCGGCGCCACTTCCTTCAGCGCGAGACCATCGGCTGTCACCTCGATGACGGCGACATCCGTGATGATCAGGCTGACCGCCCGCGGCGCCGTCAGCGGCAGCGTGCATTCGCGCACGATCTTCGGCTGGCCGTCCTTGCTGGTGTGCGTCATGCAGACGATGACCTTTTTCGCGCGAAAGGCTAGGTCCATACCTCCGCCCAGCGAGCCGACGGCCTTGCCCGGCATGCGCCAGTTGGCCAGGTCGCCCTTTTCCGACACCTGCAGCGCGCCCAGGACGGTGATATCCAGGTGCCCGCCCCGCACGATGGCGAAGCTCTCCGCGTGATCGACGAAGCACATCCCCGGTTTGGGGTACACAGGCTGGCCCTGCGCGTTCAGGAGGTCGATGTCGGCTTCCGCAGGATTCTCTATCGTGGCGCCGAATCCCAGGACCCCGTTCTCCGAGTGAAAGATGATCTCCCGCCCCTCGGGCACCAGCGTGTTGCACAGCATGGGGATGCCCATGCCCAGGTTCACGACCATCCCGTCCTGGAACTCCTTCGCCGCGCGCATGGCGATAGTGACTTCGTCCAGACGTTCCTTGGTCATCACACTTTCTCCCGCAGCACAACGCGATCGACGTAGAGGCCGGGCGTGACGATGGCCTCCGGGTCCAGCTCTCCCAGCTCCACGATCTCGTCGACTTCGGCGATGGTGACTGTCGAGCCTCCCGCCATCGTGGCGTTGAACGTGCGCGACGTGCCCCGATAGACGAGGTTGCCGTAGCGGTCCGCCTTGTGCGCGCGGACGAGGGAGAAGTCGCCCTTGAGCGCCCGCTCCAGCACGCAGCACTCGCCGTTGAACTCACGCACCTCTTTGCCTTCCTCGACGACGGTGCCGCAGCCCACCGGCACGTAGAAGGCGGCGACGCCTGCTCTTGCCGCCCTTATGCGCTCGGCCAGGGTGCCCTGGGGCACCAGCTCCAGTTCTGCCTTCCCTTGCTCGAGCAGCATCTCGAAAGCCATCTTCCCCTGCGTGGACGGCGAAGCAGGAAAGGCGAGGATGCCCTTGCTCACCTGGCCACTCGCGACCAGCATCCCGATGTCTGCATAGTCGCGCGGGTACTGGACGAGCGTCGCCATGCGCTCGATCATCATCTCGACCATCTGGGGCAGAAGGCCGCCGGTGTTGCCGGCGACGGTCAGGTTCTTCGCGCCGGTGCGCGCCACCGCCCGGACGAGCTGGCTGGGCGTGCCACCGGCGATGCCAAAGCCGCCGACTAGGATCACCGCCCCGTCGAACACGTCGGCGACCGCTTCGTCAAAGCTCGGAACGATCTTGTTTATCATGTGACGTCAGAGCCCCCATCCCCTCTCGACCATCTCCTCGATGGGCATATCCGGCTCGCCGGTGGGACGGAAGTAGAGAATATCATCAGCAAGCGACCCCGTGCGCTTCTCGTCAGTCCAGACCGCCTCCACGCGCATGCCGATGCGCACCTTCTCCGCCTCTACCTCCTGCAGGAGATGCATGATCGCGCCGTCTCCCCCTTCCGGCACGATCTGAGCGATCACGTAGGGTATCTCGATCTTCTGGCCGTAGAACGGGACGCGCATCACCGTGAAGGTCTTCACGACGCCCCGGTCCTTCAGCTCGATCCAGCCCTCGGTGTCGGCCCAGCACTGGGCGCAGGCGATGTCGGGCGGAACGAGGATGCGCTTGCACTGTGTGCAGCGGTTACCGTAAATCTTCTTTTCGTCCCGCACGGCCTTCGCGAAACGCGATTGCATCGCCCCGGCCGTGAGCGTGTACGGCAACCGCAGATGTCTGGGGAATATGGTGACCGGTTCCGCCACGGCTATGCCTCCTCTCCTACCGGCGCGAAGTGGCCGATGTCGCGGATGTGGCCCGTCCGCTCGTCCTTCCACACCGCCCTCACCCTTGACCCTCCCTTGATGGCAGCGTAATCGCGCGCGACCACGGTATGCAGGAGGCTTGTGTCTGCGCCGTCCAGCCGGATGAGGGCGTAAGCGAAGGGCGTCTTGTGCGGGTACAACGTGTTCTCGTTGCGCACCACCGTCCAGGTGACGATCTCGCCCTCCTGCCCGACTTCGACCCACTCGCTCATGTCTTCAGCGCAGACGTCGCAGTAGTCCTGCGCCGGGACGACGACCCGCTGGCACCGGGGGCACTTGAGGCCCCAGATCCGTTTGTCGTCCCTCAAGGCGGTCAGAAAGCGGCTGACCGCCGCGCCGGTGGCGGACTGATACGGGAACTCGATCTCCACTTGCCGTTGGACCAACTCGGTGTTGTCTGCCATCGCCTCGCTCCTAAGGCTTCGTGTCGCTGAAGATCATGACGGCGTGGTAGTTGATGGTGCCGCCGTAGGCGTGCCCCAGGGCCTGCCGCACGTCCGGCACCTGATGCCCGCCCTCGGCGTCGCCGCGCACTTGCAGAGCGGCCTCGAGCATACGCAGCATGCCCGAGGCGCCGATGGGATTCGTCGAGATAACGCCGCCCGACGGGTCGACGGGGAAAGAGCCGCCGAACTCGGTCACGCCCTCCTCGAGCAGGCGCCACCCCTGCCCCTCGTCGCAGAAACCCAGGCCTTCATAAAGGATGAACTCGATCCAACTGAACGGCGTGTAGATTTCGGCCATCTGCAGCTCTTTGCGCGGGTTCGTGATGCCCGCGTCGGCGTACGCCCGCTTCGCGCAGGCAACCGCCGCCGGAGGCAGCGCCTTCATGCCCATGCTCATGGTCAGGGACTCGGTCATGGCCACGGCGGACTTCACCCACACGGGCTTCCGGTGGATCTTTGGCGCGATGTCCTCGGCCGCGAACACCATGGCCGCTGCGCCGTCGGACGTGGGACACGACTCCAGATAGCGGAAAGGGTCCCACAGCATCGGCGAGTTCATCACGTCTTCCAGCGTCACCGCGCCCTTTTTCCAGTGGGCGTACGGGTTTCGCATCGCGTTGCCGCGGTCTTTGACTGCGACCCTGGGTCCCATCTCGAGGGGAACCTTCCAGCGGTCGATGTAGAACCGCGCTACCGGAGCGAAGGCCCCGCCCGCGCCGGAGGAGAAGCTGCGCCCGCCGCTGCCCGCCGAGAACACCCACGTCGTTTGCGCCTCGGACTGCTTCTCGAAAGCGACGGTGAGAACTTTGTCGAAGACGCCCGACGCCACGTGGTAGAAGGCAGAGATCGCTGTGCATCCGCCCACGCTGCCCATGGTGTGGATGCGCAGGATGGGCTTACCGTAAGCGCCTAGAGCGCCTGCCAGCCACTGCTCGGGCAGCGCCACACCCTCGAAGAGGTCCGGCGCGGAGCCGATGACCACGGCGTCGATGTCGTTGAAGGTCAGTTGCGCGTCGGCCAGGGCGCGCTGCGCCGCCTCGCGCACCATGCCCGCCATGTTGAGGTCGAGGCGCTTCGACACGTGATGGGTCTGTCCAATACCTACAACTGCAGCGTTACGCATCAGTCAGCCTCCAGAATCCACACGATGTTGCCCTGAAGACACTCGCCGTACGTCCCGTGGGCCAGGGCGCGCTTCGCGCCGGGAACCTGCCGCTCTTCGGCCTGGCCCATGACCTGAAGCGCCGCCTCGCCGAGCCGGACGAGGCTGCGGCACATGATCGGGTCGGCAGCCAGACAGCCGCCCGACGGGTTCACAGCGAGTTCGCCGCCGGCCTCGGTCATACCGGAGTCGAGCAGCTTCCCGCCTTCGCCCGGACCGCAGAAGCCCAGCCCTTCGTAGAGCATCAGCTCCTGATGCGAGAACGTCTCGCAGACCTCCGCCACGTCCAGATCGCGCAGCGGATCGCTGATTCCCGCCATCTTGTACGCGCCCTGCGCGGCGGCGCGTACGGCGGGAACCTCGGCCAGGTCCCGGAAGCCGATGATGCCCGAGTCCGACGCATGGTGGACACCGGTGACCCAGGCGGGCCGCGAGCAGAGCCTTTCGGCCTTGCCCTCGGCGGCGAGGATGATGGCCACGGCGCCGTCGGAGATCGGCGGGCAGTCGGCGACGTGCAGCGGGTCGGACAGCATCGGCGAGGAGAGCGCCTCCTGCACGGTGGAGTCCTTCTTCACCTGCGCGTACGGGTTCTTCAGCGCGTTTCTGCGGTTCTTGACGGCGACCTTCGCCAGATGCTCCGAAGTCACACCCGTGCGGTTCATGTAGGCGCGCGCCTGCAGCGCCGCCAGAGGTATCGGACCAGCGCCGATGGCGGATTCATAGAACGGGTCCAGGGCGATGTTCATCACGTGGTGGATGGATGCCTCGCTGCTCTTGTTCCAGCTCGTGACCAGCGCCGTGTCGTACTTCCCGGTCACCAGCCTGATCCACGCGTAGTAGGCCGCCCAGCCGCCGTCCATCTCCAGGTGCGTCTCGTTGATGGGCGGCCACGCGCCCTCGTACCGCAGCGCCTGTCCGAAGCTGAACGGCCGCCCTTCCAGGTAGTCGGCGCTGCCCGCCGCCGTGAAGTCGATCTCGCTCCGGTCGATGCCGGCCTTGGCCACGACCTCCTTGCAGACGCCGTAGACCATCTGCGCGGGCATCAGGTCAGGCCGGCGGCGCTGGAACTTCGTCTGCGCCACGGCCACCACCGCTACTCGTCTCATCTCGCCGCTCCCTTCGCGCTCAGCGGTTCTTGAACTCTGGCTTTCGCTTCTCCAGGAAAGCGCGCGTGCCTTCCTTCGCGTCCTCCATGCTCAGCAGGTTCTTCTGGATGTGGCTGGCGAAGGATAGCGCCTGTTCGTACGGCAGGTTGTACGTCCGGTAGAACGTCTCGATGTACGTGCGGCAGGCGGCGGGGGCGTTTTCGAGGATCGCTTCGGCTATCTCCAAAGCCTTGTCCAGCACCTGCTCGCGGGGCACGACCCAGTTCACGAAGCCCATCTCGTACGCCCGCTGCGCCTTGATGCGGCGTGGCACGATGGTCATCTCGATGGCGTGGCGCATGCTCAGGTGGCGGGTCACGTCGGCAGCCCAGCCTCCCGGCAGATTCCACCGCGTCTCAGTGATGCCGAACTCCGCTTCCTCGGCCGCCACACAGAGGTGGCAGTCCATCGCCATCCAGAGGCCGCCTGCGAGCGCGTAGCCGTTCACAGCGGCGATGGTGGGCTTGAAGATGTTCAGACTGCGCGGCGTGACGATGTTGATGCGGTCCATGGCGCCCCCGCCCCTCGCGCGGTCCGACATGTCGGACATCATGCTCAGGTCGGCCCCGGCGCAGAAGGCGCGCCCGTTGCCGGTGAGGATGGCGACCCACGCGTCTTCTTCGTCGCGGAAGCGCATCCACGAATCGTGGAGGCCGTTGATGACCGCCGGGTTAAGCGCGTTCATTCTGTCCGGCCGGTTCATCGTGATAATGGCAATGGGTCCCCGGCGCTCGTACAGCACTTCGTCAGCCATTGTGTTCCTCCTTCGGCAGCATGTATCTGTCCACAACTCAGGCCGCTAAGACAGGCCTGCCGACGCCCCGGCGGCCTGCCTCATCGGCAGCCACTCCTCCGCTTCGTCTACGGAGCCTGCGACGATGGCAAGGCACTCCTCCGCGCTACCCCACGCCAGAGCCCGCTCCTTCCCTCGCAGGCTGAAGAAGTGCAGGTCGTACTCCTCGACGATGCCGATCCCTCCGTGAAGCTGGTGCGCCATCATGGTCACTTCGGTCACGGTGCGCGAGGCGCAGGCCTTGGCAACGGCAACCTGCGCGTCCGTCGCCACGCCGTTGTCCATCGACCAGACGGCTTCGTAGGCTAGGAAGCGCGCGGCCTCAACCATCATCGCCATGTTCGCGCAGTGATGCCGGACCGCCTGGAAGGCGCCGATGGGCTGTCCGAACTGGACGCGGCCGCGCACGTAATCGGTGGTCATGTCCAGCGCCTGCTGCGCGCAGCCCAGACACTGGATCGCCGCCAGCGCGCGGCCCAGCCTCACCAGATACCGGTACGCCTCGGCCCCGGCTACGGGCGTGGCCTCGGCCCCGTCGTACCTGACCAGCGCCTGCGGTATGCGCCCGATCGAAGGTAGGGGCGCGCACTTCACGCCGGGGTCTTCGGCGTCCGCGAGGAACAGCCCGACACTACCGTCGGCTGAGGCGGCGACGAGGTGATGCGTGGCGTTCTGCCCGTAGGTCACGAAGTACTTCTCGCCGCGCAGGCGTCCGTCGGCGCCCACCGCCATCGCGACGTCATCGAACCTATCAGACGCCTCGAAGATCGCGGGCGTCACAACCGCATCCCCGGCTGCGGCGTCCCGCACAAGCTCTCGCGCCGCCGCGCCCGCGCCGAAACGGTGGATGGTCAGAGCCGACACCATGGTTTCCACCAGGGGTATGATGACAGCCCGCTTCGACAGCTCCTCGATGAGGACGGCCAGGTCCACGCACGAGCCGCCCGAACCGCCGATGTCCTGGGGGAACGGAAGGCCCATCCAATCCTGGCGTTGCAGGTCCCGCCACAGCTCGCGGTCGAAGCCGCCCGATCGCTCCACCTCGCGGACGCGATCGAACGAAACCTCGCGCGCCAGGTAGTCGCGCACGGCGTCGCGAACGAGCTGCTGCGTCTCCGAGAGGGCGAGATTCATCTGCGGTCCCTCATCTGGGCAACCCCAGGCCGCGTTGAGCGATGATGTCGCGCTGGACCTCGTTGGTGCCGCCGCCGAACCTGAGAATGGGCGACATCCGGTAGGTCGACTCCATCCGCCCGCCCGCGGGCGCCGCGTCGCCCGCCTCGCGCGTCAAT
>JBBITS010000005.1:252-3145 GCA_037440665.1 Chloroflexota bacterium | reverse complement strand
ATGGCCATGCTGTGCAGACGGTAGCGCAACTCGCTGCTCCACACCTTCGCCATCGATGCCTCCATAGTGGGAGTCCCGCCGTTGGCGATGATCGAGCCGTTCTTCGTCGCCAGCGCCCTCTGCATGTGCAGGTCGACCTTCATCTCCGCCAGCCGCAGCCGCACCGCAGGGTCCCGAAGGAGATCAGGACGCTTCTCGCGGAGATATTCGACAAGCAGATCGAAACTCCGGCCCAGACCGCTGGTCGGCGCCAGTCCCACGCGCTCGTGGTTGAGAGCGTGGGCGACGATGTACCAGCCACGGTTCTCCTCACCGATCAGGGCGTCGCCCGGAACGCGCACGTTGTCGTAGAACGTCTGGTTGGTGCGCAGGCCCGACATGGTCCACATGGGCGTCATGGTGACGCCCGGCGCTTCAATAGGAACGATGAACATGGAGATGCCCTTGTGCTTCGGCGCGTCCGGGTCCGTCCGCGCGGCGAGCCAGACGTGAGTGGATACGTGGGCCTCCGACGTGAATATCTTCTGTCCGTTGATCACCCACTCGTCGCCGTCCCGCACCGCGCGCGTCTGCAGCGACGCCAGATCGGTGCCGGCGTTGGGCTCGGTGTAGCCGATGGCGAAGCGGATCTCGCCGCTCCAGATGCCCGGCAGGTACTTCTTCTTCTGCTCGTCGGTGCCGAACGCCATAATGGCGGGAGCGACGGATGTGACGCTCAGCGAGCCGTACGGAAGCCCCCAGTACTCCAGCTCCTCGATGAGGATGAACTGATACCAGGGCGACTTGCCGTCGCCGCCATAGTCCTCCGGCCAGCACATGCGCAGCCAGCCCCTGCGATCCAGTTCCTTTCGCAGCGCTTCCGTCCGGGGTCCCCGCCGGCCCTCGAGGGCTTCCGCCTGCTCGCGCAGAAGCTCAGGCGTCCGGTGCTCGCGGACCAACGCGCGCACCTCTTCGCGGAAATCCTGGTACTCCTGCTCCCAGCCGAAATCCACTGTTCTTGCTCCCTCAGTCTCCCTTCGCCACCGTTTCGCGGGGCGCTTCCAGCGCGCCTTCGGCGATAAGGCGCTCCACTTCGCTCTCGGTCATGTTCAACAGGCCGATGCAAATCTCGCGCGTGTGCTCGCCCAGTTGCGGCGCCGGCGTGATGATTGGCTCCGGAAGCTCCGTCCCGCGAAACGCCGGACCCTCCAGCACGACGCGGCCGATGGGCGGCTGTTCGAGAGGACGCGGGTAGCCTCGCTCGGCCAGGTGCGGGTCCTCCGCCTGAGCGCGCGGATGCTGGATCATCGCCGCGGGCACGCCGCGCGCCTGCAGCAGGTTCATCACGTCGCGGTTGGCGCGCGACGACGTCCACTCGATCAGGCGCTCGTCGATCTCAGCCCGACGCCGCATCCGGCCGATGGCCGAGGCGAACTCCGGGTCGCGCGCCCAGGCGGGATCGCCCATGGCGTCCCGCAGGCCCGCCCACTCTTCGTCGCTCCGGACGTTGATGATGCACCACTCGTCCTCGCCCTCGCAGGGGTACGCCCCCCAAGGAGCGCCACGCGGACTAGAGTTGCCCTGCGGCCTCACCGAGCCCTGACGCAGGCTTTCCTGCATGAGGAGATCGCCCAGCAGGCATATGGGTACCTCGAACTGCGCCACTTCGGCGTGACCGCCCACGCCCGAGCGCTCGCGCCGGATCAGCGCGGCGACGGCGAGGAAGGCGCCGACGCGGCCGACGAGATGATCGGGGTAGATGTTCTGCGAACCGGCTGGCTGGCCCGCGTCCTGTGGGAAGTTCCACAGGTAGCTCAGGCCGGTCACCGGGTGCGTGCTGGGGCCATAGCCCACCCACGAACTCCACGCGCCGCTGGACCCCAGGAGCTGGCTGCTCACCATCACGACGCGTGGATTGAGTTCCCGGACGACGTCGTAGCCCAGTCCGATCCGGTCCATCACGCCGGCGGCGCTGTTCTCCACGATGACATCCGCCATCTGGATCAGGCGATGCACCACCTGACGTCCCGCCTCGGTCTTGAGGTTCACGCCGAGCCCTCGCTTGCTACGGTTGGACGACGCGAACGGCGGGCTGACAGCTCCCCCCATGATCGCCCGGATGAAGTCGAGGTTTGCTGTCGCTTCGACCTTGATGACGTCGGCGCCGTACTCGGCGAACAGGCGCCCCACTTCGACGCCGACAGCGCCGACGCCGAAATCGAGGACGCGCAGGCCCCGGAAGGGATACTGTCTGTCGCTCTCCGCTCGCTTCTTCTGCTTGCCCGCCATCACCGCTCCATCACCGCACGCGCGCTCAGATGACGCCTTCCGCGCGGAGCGTAACTAGGTCCTCTTCCGGCAGACCGAGTTCGCCGGTATACACCTCCACGTTGTGCTCGCCGAGCGCTGGCGCTCGCATTCTGAAGCCGCACCTCTCGCCGTCGATCTCGATGAAGCCGGACGGCGCCTTCGCCTCGATACCCGGCGCCACTTCCGTCATCACGAATGCGCCTCGCGACGCCACGTGTTCGTTGTCGAGCACCTCGCCCGGAAGAAGCACGGGTGTCACCGCGAGCCCCCGGCTCTGACCCTCGCGCGCCAGATCGAGCTTCGTCTTGTCGCTGAAAAGCGACGTGATGAAGGGATCAAGAACGTCGCGGTTGGTGATGCGGAACATGAACTGGTCCCACACGTCGTCTTTGAGCGCGTCGGGCTCCCCCAGCCAGGCCCGCAGAGCATGCCACTCGCGCGGACTAAGAACAACCATGCGCACGTAGCCATCGGCGCACGGGTAGACGGGATACACGAATCCCGATCCCGCGCGATGCTGATACCCGCCCGCCATGCTGTACGAGGGCAGTGTCCAGTCCGACAGGTTGGCGACGGATTCCATCACCGAGACGTCCAGATGCTG
>JBBITS010000005.1:0-224 GCA_037440665.1 Chloroflexota bacterium | reverse complement strand
CCCGTCTGCAGCCGCTGATAGTAGGCCATGAGCACGGCGAAGGCGGCCGTGATGCCCGCGCTGTCGTAGGCGAGGGCGCCCGGCGCAACCACAGGTGGCCGCTCGGGGACGCCAGCGCGGTACATCATTCCGCCCATGGCGAACCCGATCATGTCCGTGCCCGAAAAGCCGCTGTAAGGGCCCGTCTGGCCGAAGTCGGTTATCGACGTGATGATCAGCCGCGG
>JBBITS010000004.1:24014-25812 GCA_037440665.1 Chloroflexota bacterium | reverse complement strand
GGTGACGCTGGTGACGGACCCTTCTAGCTCGATCAGCGCCCTGGTGCAGGAATCCCGCGCTCAGGGCGTCGTGTCCGGAACGCACGATGGCGACATGCTCACCATGGAGTACGTCCGGCAGGGGCTGGCGGTGCGCGAAGGCGACACCGTCATCACTTCGGCCGAGGGCGGGACCGTGCCGCCGGGGCTGGTCATCGGGCTGGTGTCGGAGGTCGGAACCCGGGAGCAGGAGTTGTTCCAGACCGTGCGCTTGCAGCCTCTGGCCAGCCTCTCGCAGTTGGAGACCGTGCTGGTGATGACCAGCTTCTTGCCGCAGGAGCCTGTCGCCGTAGGCGACTCGCCTGAGCGAGAGAAAGCTGGCCCGGGAGAGGAGTAGAGCCGGGTGCGCCTCTATGCGGGAAGCGCGCTGATCGTGACGCTGGCGCTCTTCGAGACGTCGGCGCTGGGATCCATGCCCGTGTTCGGCGTGACGCCCAACCTTGTGCTACTCGTGGTGATCGCGTGGACGCTTGCCCGTGGGCTGAACGAGGCGCTGCCCCTGTACGCAGTCGCTGGTCTTGCGCTCGGCTTGCTGAGCAGCGCGCCGTCCGGAACGTCGCTGCTGGCGCTGACGGCAGTGGCGGCGTTGACCATCGCGTACGAGCAGCACATTCTGGGCTCGGACCTGGCCGTGGGCCTCGTGATTGCGGGCGCTGGCAGCCTGGTTTTCGACGCGACGCATCTTGCAGCGTCGTTCGCCGGTGGGGAACGGGTGCTGTGGGTGGACGCCGCGCTGCAAGTGATGATTCCCGCGGCGGCCGTCAACCTGGCTCTGTTCCCCCTGTTCTTCTGGGCGGCCCGAGGACTGCTGCCCGAACGCGAGCGGGCCACAGGGCGAGCCCTTTAGCCGCGACGGGCGGCCTGGAGACTGGCGGGGATGGGCTTGCTGGGCAGCAGAGAACGCAGGTGGCGCTCGCCGAAGCGGCGCGAGCGCATCGCTCCTTCCACTGAATTCGAGATCAAGCTCTACGCGATCAGGGCCGTCGTCCTCGTTCTGTTCGGCGTCCTCGCCCTCCAGCTCGTCCGTATGCAGCTAATCCACGGAGATGAGTACCGGCAATGGGCCGAGACCAATCGTCTCCGCCTGCTGGCCGTTCAGCCGCCGCGCGGCCTCATCTACGACCGTTCGGGCGCGCCGCTGGTCGAGAACGTCCCCGGCTTTTCCGCCGTCATCATCCCGGCCGATCTCCCGGAGGAACGTCAGGCGAAGGTGATAACCGGCGTCGCCGCGCTCCTGGGCGTCGACGCCGGGGACCTGGCGCTCCGCGTCATCGGAGGGCGTCGCAGCAACGACCCGTTCCGGCCCGTGGTCGTCCGCGATGGCCTCACAGAAGACGAAGCCTACAGCATTCGTGAGCGGCAGACCGGCCTGCCCGGCGTGCAGGTGGTCGTCTCGTCGGAGCGACGCTATCCCTACGGCTTCCTTCTGGCGCACGTCCTGGGTTACGTGGGGCGCATAGACGCCGAGGAGTACGAGGCCTTTCAGAACTTCGGTTACCAGGTCGATGACCGGGTGGGGAAGACGGGCTTGGAGTACACGTACGAGGCGGACCTGCGCGGCGTTCCCGGCGTGCAGCAGGTGGAGGTCGACGCCACAGGCCGCGTCGTGCGTACGTTGGGCGCCCGTGACGCGGTGGCCGGCGGCAGCCTTGTGCTCTCGCTCGATCTGGACCTTCAGAAGAAGGCCATGGAAATCCTTGCTGAGGCCGCGGGTGGCTATCAGGGCGCGGCGGTCGTCATGAACGTCAACACGGGCGAG
>JBBITS010000004.1:12645-23971 GCA_037440665.1 Chloroflexota bacterium | reverse complement strand
ACAACAACATCTTCTCGGGGAAGATCGACGAGGCCACGCTGCAGGCGCTGCTCGAAGACCCGCGAAAACCGCTGGTCAACCACGCCATCGCCGAGCGCTATCCACCCGGCTCGACGTTCAAGCAGATAACTGGCTCCGCTGCCCTGCAAGAGGGCGTAGCGTCACCTGGCACGACCATAACGAGCCGTGGCTACATCACCGTTCAGAACCAGTACGACCCGTCGGTGACGTACATCTTCCGCGACTGGTCGGCGCTGGGCACGCTCGACTTTTACGGCGGCCTGGCGATGTCGTCCGACGTCTACTTCTACTACCTCTCCGGCGGCTATTACGAGAACGGTGTGGAACTGTTCCGGGGCCTTGGGGCGACAACGCTGGCGAACTACGCCCGTCAGTTCGGCCTGGGCGCCCCAACCGGTGTCGACATCCCCGGCGAGTCGCCCGGGCTGGTGCCCGATCCTGAGTGGAAGGAGAGGGAACTGAGCGAAGGCTGGGTCCTCGGAGACACCTACAACTTTGGCATCGGGCAGGGCTACCTCGCTGTCACGCCCATCCAGATGGCGCGGGTGACGGCGGCCATCGCCAACGGCGGCAAGGTCATGCGCCCTCACTTCCTGCGCGAAGTCATCGATGACGAGGGCAACGTCATCCGGCGCTTCGAACCGGCTGTCGACAACTGGCTGCCCATCGACGACACCAACCTGGCTATCGTGCGCGATGGCATGCGTCAGGGGGTCGTCTGGGGCACCGCGAAGTCGGGGGCCGTGGCGAACGTGGCCGTCGCCGGAAAGACGGGTACCGCTGAGTTCGGCCAGCAACTGGAGAACGGCACTTACCTGACACATGGCTGGTACACGGCGTTCGCGCCGTACGACGAGCCGGAGATCGCTATCGCCGTGTTCGTCGAGCGAGGTGGCGGCGCACTGACGGCTGGGCCGGCGGCGGCGAAGATCATGGACTATTACTTCAACCGTCAGAACGTGGCGGAGGCGGCTCCATGACGGCTGCGGCCGGACGCTACCAGCGCGAGTACGACTTCGTGATGCTCCTGCTGGGCGCGGCGCTCGTCGCTTTCGGCGCGGCGCTCATCTACAGCGGAGCGCTCACAACGTACGGCAGGCCAGGATTCGGTGACCTGAGCCACCCGGTGGCCCGGCAGGCCATCTACGCAGCCGTCGGGCTGGCCATCTCCGTAGCTATAGCGCGGGTCGATTACAGGACGCTAGGCGCCGGGGCATGGAGCCTATACGTCATTTCGCTGGCCCTGCTCGCCTACGTCCTCATCGCTGGCGAGGCGACGTACGGTTCGCGCCGCTGGATACCTGTCGCGGGCGTGCAGGTGCAGCCTTCGGAGATCGCCAAGGTGGCGACGATCCTCCTGCTGGCCAAGTACCTGTCGGACAACCAGGCGCGGATCAAGACGCTGCGCGTTGTCCTTATCTCCCTCGCCCTGGCGACGGCGCCGGCTGTTCTCGTGTTCGCAGAGCCCGACCTCGGTTCCGCAGTGGTATTCATGGCCATCTGGCTGGGGATGGTTGTCGTGGCTGGAGTCAGGATGACCCACCTGGCGGGCATACTGGCGACCGCGCTATCCGTGGTGCCCTTCGCGATGGTCGGCGTGGTCAGCGACTACCAGCGCGAGCGCATCGCATTGTGGCTGGACCCGAACCTCGACCCTCTGGGGTCAGGGTTCAACATCCGGCAGGCCGAGATCAGCATCGGGTCGGGAGGGCTGTGGGGCAAAGGGTTCACTCACGGCACGCAGACGCAGCTCGACATCCTGCGCACCCAGACGACCGACTACGTCTTCAGCGTATTGGGCGAGGAGCTGGGCTTCGTCGGCGCGATGCTTCTTTTCGGGCTGTTCGTCATGCTGCTCTTCCGGGGCTTGCGGGCGGCCAGCCTGTCGTCGGACATGATGGGGCGCCTGCTGGCAACGGGCGTCGTGCTCTTCATTCTTGTGCAGGTGTTCGTTAACATCGCCGTGAACATACGCATCTTCCCGGTGACGGGCATCCCGCTGCCGTTCATCAGCCAGGGCGGGTCGGCGCTGGTGACCGTCTTGATCGCGCTCGGTTTGGTGCAGAGCGTGTTGATGTACAGGAGGCGCATCACCTTCTATGCAGGGGACACCGGACGGTGAACCGCGCTCTTCGCCGCGACAGCGCCTCCTGGCCGCCGCGCGCCTCCTCGCGACCATCGGTATCCTGATCGGCCTCGTTTACAGGCTGTCCCCAGGCGAGATCGCGGACGCCGCCGGCGGTGCGCGCCTGTGGCCTCTTGTAGCTGCGGGCGCTCTCATGGTCCCGGTCCAGGCGCTGGTTGTGGTCAAGTGGCGGTGGCTGGTCCGAGGCCGGGGTGTCGCCGCGTCTGACCGCCTGCTGACGGAGAGCTACTTCCAAGCGAACCTAGTGACGACGGTGCTGCCGACCTCCATCGGCGGCGACGTGTATCGTGTCTACCGCGTTGCGCGCGAGACGGGCGGCGCCGTGACAGACGTCACGATGTCGGTGCTGTTCGAGCGGGGCACCGGATACGGAGCGATGGCGTGGCTGGGGATCGTTGGCGCCGGATTTCACTTCGGAGGCGTACTGGCGGGCGCCGCACTGCTGGCCGCCGGTGTTCTTGCCGCTACCGTCGCGCTGGCCATGGCCGGTCGCGTGCGGCTGCCGCGCGTTCCCCTGGAACACCGGCTGCGCACGCTGGCCCGCGACAGAACCGAGCTGCGGCGGCTTGTGCTCATGACGGCCTTCTCGGTGGTTATCCAGGCGCTGTTCATTAGCAGCATCGCGCTCATCGGCGTCGCGTTCCGCGTCGACGCGTCGTGGTGGTACTGGGCGTTCGCGGTGGCGACCGTGGCGCTCGCGACCCTCGTGCCAGTGTCTCTCGGCGGGCTCGGCGTGCGCGAGTCGGGTTTCGCGACGCTGCTGGCGGCCGAGGGGGCGTCGGGCGCCGCGGGCGCCTCAGTAGGGTTCACGCTGGCGCTGGTGGTGGCGCTGGTGAGCCTGGCGGCCGTAGTGGTGATGGCGATAGCCGGGCGTCTGCACAGGCTTACGTCGGCGGCGGGCCGCCCTCAGGACGCTGATCTCCCGGCCGCGTCCTCGCGCGCCGCCAAGTCCTCGACCGGCTCAGGTGTCTGAGCCTGCGATGGGCTAATAGGTATCCGCTGGACGAAGCGGACCCGCATGATCGCCTTCAGCACGCTCCATCCGGCCGAAAACCCGAGTTTCTTCCCTTCGTCGCGTCCGCGCGGCTGGTAGCTCACGGGTACTTGCGCGATCCGGTGTCCGGCGCGCAAGAGCTGGCAGGTGATCTCGGCGTCGAGGTCGAACCCGCGGCAGGTCAGAGGCAGGCCGCGGGCGACTTCGGTCCGCATCATCTTGTACGCGGTCAGGACGTCGTTCACGGGGCTGAAGTACAGCGCGCTGGTGAGCAGCGAGAACGCCCGGTTGCCCAGGTAGGACGCCCATGGCGTCTCGCCACGGCCCCGGGCGAAACGAACGCCATAGGCTACGTCAGCCTGCCCCGTCACGATGGGTTCGAGCAGGCGCGGGAACTCGCCGGGATCCAGTTCGAGGTCCGCGTCCTGAATGACGACAATCTCGCCGCGTGCCTCGGCGAGGCCGGTGCGCACGGCGATGCCTTTCCCGCGCGGCGCGTCTTCGAGGATCACCGTGAGGTCATCGCCGCCGAGCTGCTGCAGCAGCAAGCGCGTGCCGTCGTCCGACGCGCCGTCCACGACGATGAGCTGCTTCGCCATGCCCACGTTCACTGAGCGCAGGCGCTGGATGACCTGCATGATGGTCGCCCGCTCGTTGCGCACGGGGATGATGATCGATAGCGTCATGATGGCCAGCCTGCGATCAGGTGTTGCGCCTCCTCTAGCTGGTCAATGCGGTCGACGACGATCCACGGGTCGTCGAAGCGGTACGCGCCGACCGGTAGACCGGCCTTGACCAGTCGATTTACCAGGTCCGGCATGTCGAAGAACTCGCCGTCGGGCACCAGTTCCAGAGCGGCCGGGCTGATGACGTAGACGCCGGCGCTGACGTCGTGCCGCTGCACGGGCTTTTCGACGATGGACACGATGCGTTCGCCGTCCGTCGAGACCAGACCGTAGGGCAGTTGCGACTCGAACGCCCGAACCGCGACCGTCATGGCGAAGCCGCCCGCGGCGTGCCAGCGCCAGAGTTCGTTCATGTCGAGGCACGTCAGTGTGTCGCCGTTCATGACCAGCAGCGGCTCGGAAGGGGCGAGCTGCCGCCGGACCAGCGACAGCGGTCCCGCCGTTCCCAGCGGCTCCGATTCGCGGATGTACGTGATCCGCACGCCGAAGCCCGAACCATCGCCGAAGTACGTCTCGATCAGTTCCGCCCGGTAGCCGACGGCCAAGACGACGTCGTCGAAGCCGAAGCGGCGCAGGCGGCCGATGATCTCTTCCAGGATGGGCTTCTCGCCTACGGGCAGGAGCGGCTTGGGAACGGAGTAAGTCAACGGGCGCAGCCGCACGCCCTTGCCTCCGGCGAGGATGACCGCTCTCACACTGCGTACTCCTGCGGCCGGTACAGGTCCTGGTGCTCGCTTACCCAGTCGATCGTTTGACGCAGCCCATCCCCGAGCGATGTCTGTGGCTCCCAGCCGGCCAGTTCTTTCGCCTTCGTCGCGTCGGCGAGCAGGCGGGTCACCTCGCTCTTGCCGGGACGGATGCGCTGCTCGTCGGCTTCGACCTCAAGGCGGCGCCCGATGATCTCACCCACGATGCGAACGACGTCGCCGATACGCGTCTCAAGGCCTGTCCCTAGGTTGACCACCTGGCCGACGCAGGCGTCGGACGATCCCACCGCCAGGAAGCCACGCGCGGTGTCAGCGACGTAGGTGAAGTCGCGTGCCGTGTCCAGCGAGCCGAGCCGGAGGCGCGAGCCGGCCAACGCCTGCGACACGATAGTGGCGATGACGGCGCGCGCCGACTGGCGAGGCCCGTACGCGTTGAACGGCCGCACGATGGTCACCGGGACGCCGAAGGACCTGTGAAAGCTGACGCCGAACGCGTCGGCGGCGATCTTCGTCGCCGCGTATGGTGATTGCGCTTGAAGCGGGTGGTTCTCGTCCATCGGCGTGTATTGCGCCGAGCCGTAGACCTCGCTGGTGGACGTCAGCGCCACGCGCTCGATGCGATCGCTTTCGCGCGCGGCCAGCAGGACGTTCGACGTGCCGATGACGTTGGTGTCGATGACCTCCTGCGGATGGGCGTACGAGTACGGGATGCCAATCAGCGCGGCCAGATGAAACACCACGTCGGCCTGCCGCACGACGTCGCGGACGGCGTCGAAGTCGCGTATGTCGCCCAGGACGGCATCGATGGCCGCGGCTCTGTCCGGCGGCAGGAAATCGAGGCAGCCCCGCTGACCGCGCGACGTGTAGCGCAGCAGCGCCGTTACGTTCGCGCCTTCGTCCAGCAGGCACTCGGCCAGGTGGCTTCCGATGAAGCCGCCTGCGCCGGTGACCAGTGCGCGCTTGCCCTTGAACGAAAGCTCGCCCGCCAGTTCAGCCCTCCATCTGCGCCGCCGCTCCGCGCCACGACGTCCTGATGATATCCAGAAGCAGGGCGACAGGCGCCGCCGCCAGGAGGACGAAGAGCGGCAGGAGCGGCTGGTGATAGCGCGTCGTCCCGATGAAGAACACGCCGAACAGCAGCGTGTAATAGGCGATGGGCGCCAGCAGGAGCATGGTGTCGGAGCGATGGCGCCGCATTGCGAGCCACGCCGGCGCGCCTGCGATGGCCAGGCCAAGGATGGCGAAGTAGTAACCGTTGGAGAGAGCCATGAGCCGGTCGGCGCCGTCGCGCTCGAACCACGGTTTGTTGCTCTGTACCCAGGCGACGCCGGCATTGTCGTTGCGGTAGAGGCGGTAGATCCTCCGGAAGAACAGTTCCACTTCTTTCCACGGGTGGTCCAGCGCCCAGGAGACGGCGTCCTCGCGCAGTTCGCGGTTCTGTACGATCTCGCGCTCCGGGCGAGGCAGGTCGCTGAACTCCTGCTCGGGTATGAGAACGTCGAGCGAATCTCCGCCGTCGGCGTCTGGATTGTGGGCCTGCCAGAGGACCCGCCCCATGCCCGTGGTGCCAGGAATCCAGGCGTCCATCTGAATGCGGTTGCGAACGATCCACGGCAGCAGCGCGAACGACATGCCCACGGCGACTACCGCCGTCCATTGGACCGCCGTCAGCCAGGAGCGACGCGCGGCCATGAACAGCGCGAAGAGCACCACCGGGAACAACATTAATTCGCCGCGCGTTAGCGCGGCCATGCCTGTCAGAAAGCCGATGGCGCCAAGTTGCCATAGCCTGGGCCTCTGCTCGCTCATCGTCCAGACGAGGGCGAGATACAGCAGCAGGACGAAGAGGAAAGTGAAGAATATCTCAGACATCGTGACGGCGGTGAAAAAGATGTGCGACGGCAGGAACGTCACGCCGAATCCTGCGATAGCGCCAGCCGTTTCGCCGAACATCCTGCGGCCGATGAGGCAAACGAGGAGCGCCGTGGCCGCGCCGAGCAGAGCGTTGGCGATCTTACCGGCGATGAGGGAATCGCCGGTCACCTTGTAGATGCCCGCCAGCAACGCCGGATAGGCAGGCGGCCACATAGCGCTTGGTCCCACGTCAGTGTCGTCGGCGTAGACGGGCGAGCCGTCGGCCGTGACCCAGATGGCGGGGTCCCAGACGTAGCCCTTGCCCGCCGCGATGGACCGCGCGTTGTAGTCGTACCAGACCGAGTCGTCGTAGCGGCCGTCGGCCGGATCAGGGTTGACGTATGAGACGAGCAGGAGGCGAACGGTGAGGGCGACGGCGAACACAGCCAGGGGCCAGGCGAGACGGCGGGGCGTGAGCCAGCCGGGCGCTCCACTGGCCGCTGGCGCTGCCTCCTGTTGCAGCGCTCCCGCCGAGGGCTCGTGCTCGGTCATGATCTTGGCGCTCACCTTGTGTCAGCCTCCGGCTGCTCCTGCTGGCTCCAGGTCGCCGCGGCGCAGCCATGACGGCGTGGCCGCCACGGCGGTTGACTGCCACCGCTTCGACGCGCGCCACACGGCAACCATGCCCACGGAGGCGGCGATGCACATGGCCGGGACGGCCGGGAAGTGAAAGCGCGGGTCACCAAAGAACGCGAGCGGGATGGCGAGCACGTATAGCATGGCTATGGCCAGCGTCGCTTTCCGCGCGTCGCGGCCCAGGAACAGCAGAGGCAGGCTCAGAAGCGCCCACACGGCAATGGTGAAGTACCAGAGGTTCGCCCAGTAGCCCAGGGGTACCTGGAGGTTGTTCGGGATGAACGGGTCGTGGAAGTACGACTCGGTGGCGTACAGGCCGTCGCTGTCAACGGCCAGCAGGTAGTACGCCTTTCTCCAGATCAGATCCAGTTCATCCACCGGGTGTGTAAGAGCGAACTTGACGGCTTCGCGTAGCCCGTCGCGATTGCGCGCGACTTCGATCTCCTGTGGCGGCGTGTTCGCGTAGTCGTACTTGTCGAAACACGGACCGTGGAGGATGAACGCGCCGGTCGCCGCCTCGTTGTGCCCGATGCAGAGGTCGTCGCCGGCGTTAGTGGAGATCATGATCGGCGTGTCGAAGGCCAGCGTGTTCCGGATGGACCACGGGATGGCGAAAGCCAGGACGCCCGCCATAACGATGCCCGCATGCAGGGCCGCCGCCTTCGGCCGGCGATGCGCGACCCACCAGCCGGCGAAAAGAACGAACGGGAAGAGCAGCGTGATGGCTCTGGTCAGTGTCGCGCCTCCCAGGAGCAGGCCGGCCACGCCGAGGCGCAGCCACGGCGTCCGCCCCGGTTCCGGCGGCTCCCAGACCAGGAACGTCAGCGACAGCATCAGCAGGAACGTGAACAGTGGCTCCGAGAGAATCGTCCCGGTGTAGAAGACCTGGCTTGGGAACGCCGCGTGCGTGAACGCTGCGACCGCTCCGATCCCGTGCCCGAACAGGCGGCGTCCCAGCAGGTAGACGAGCAACGTTGTCGCGGCGCCCAGCACCGCGTTCATCATCTTGCCCGCGAGGACGTCATCGTCGGGAATCGGTGTGTGGTCGATGACCCAATACAGCGCTCCCAGCGTCGCCGGGTAGCCCACCGGGTAGTAGGCGTAAGGCTCTCCCGTGAAGCGGGTGTACCCTTTGCCCTCGGCGATCAGATGCGCGGACATGTCGTAAAGGACCGGATCGTTAAGGCCTTGGGGCTCCCGGTCCGCGTACACACCCCACGTCACGCGGAAGGCCAAGGACAGCGCGACGATGGCGCACGCGATCGCCAGTTCCCGGCGATCGATGGACGCCAACGCGCGATGGGCCTCGCGGAGTGCAATCACGAGCGTCACGAGGCCTTTGCGAACAGCGGACGGGGCGGGCGCCCGGCGACCCGCCGCAGGATCTCAACCACAGCCGATGCGACCATACCCGTTCCCACGGCGAACGCGAACACGACGGGGAAGTGGAAACGTGAGTCGGCGAAGAAGACGACGTGTGTCATAGTCCACGCCGCTACTAGGAGCGCCAGCAGAACGGCTGGCCCGTTACGTCGCGCCACGCCGAGACTGATGCCGGCAATCCCCAATCCCAAGACGGCGAAGTAGTAGCCATTGGACAGGTCCTGCAGCGTCTGCCGTGTGTCAGCAGTGAACATGGGGTCGTCCCCGTATGCCTCGGCCCAATCGATGCCCACGGAGTCGGCCTCCCACAGTATGCGCACTTTCGCTGCCGTGAGCTTCGCCTCGTCAATCGGGTGAGTCGTAATGTATTTCAGGGCATCCCTGAGCATCGCGTTGGAGCGCGCGGCCTCTCGCCGGTCGGGAGATAGATGATCGAATGGCCGCGGATATACGTCCGTCGTCATGCCGCCGTTGGCGCCCTCGTGGTGGCCCTGCCACAGGTTTCCGCCCAGATTCGAACTGACGAGGATAGGGCTCCCCAATTCGCGGGCGTTCCGCACCGTCCATGGGACCAGCACCACCACTGCGCCGGCCGCCGCCAGCGTACCCCAGAGCAACGCTTGTTTCCAGCGCGCACCGGTAGCCCACCAGAAGACCGCGAGCACCGCCGGTAGGACCAGCGCCTGCCCCCTCACGAGCGCGGCAAGCCCGATACCGGCGCCGAGGACGAGCGCCGGGCCAGCGTTGTCCCGCCGGGGACGCCAGCGGAGGGCGGCGAGGCACAGCGCCACCACCATCGCCGTGAACAGCACCTCGGACATCGTCAGGGAGGTGAACCAGACCTGACCGGGCCAGAGCGCGAACATCAGACCGGCGACGAGGCCCGTCGTCCTTCCGCCCGCCACTGTTCCAATGGCATAGACGCCGAGCGCTGTTGCCGTCGCCAGCGCTACGTTGGCGATGCCTGCCACCAGCGGGTCGTCGGGGAAGACGCGATACAGGGCGCCCAGGAAGGCCGGATACCCCGGCGGCCAGAGTGCCGTTGACAGGCCCGTCCAGGGGCTGATAAGGCCTCTCCCAGCCGCTAGATGGCGGGCGGCTTCGTGGTAGAACACCGAGTCGTCGAACCGGCCCGCGCGCAGCGGGTCGAAGCGGGCGTAGAGCACCCACCACAGGCGCACGGCGGCGGCCACGGCCGCGACGGCCAGCGGGGCGAGCATTCGGCCGGGAAGTCGCCAGAGGATCAACGGGTTGCCGGCTGGTCTCCAGGTTCCACGTACGGCTTCAGGTGGCCTGCGCCATCATACTGCATGACGTAGCCTCCCCAGCCGAACTCCGGGAGCACAGCCATGGCGCCTGCGCCGGGCTCGAAGAGCCACGAGGGCAGGTCTCGCGCCAGCGCGTCGCCGTAGAGCGTGCGCGCTACCGAAGGCACCCACGTCGGCACCCAGAGCGAGTGCGACCACTCGCCGTCGAGCACCACGACGTACGAGCGCTCGGGCAGCCGCTCCTCGTTCGCCTGAAGCTGCGTCGACAGCGTGCGCCACGAGTTGGACCACTTCACGAACCAGTCGTTCTGGCTGAAGGTCTGGAGACCCATGCCGGCGACGAATAGCGTCGTCGCTAGCCCACCGAGGCCGTGCGCCAGGTCGGCCAGGCGTCGCTTAGCCAGTTCGTCGTAAAGCCTGGCGATGGCGAGACCGAGCAGGATGCCGAAGAAGGCTGCGCCCGCGTAGGTGTAGCGGGTCGCCGTCCACGGCTTCACCGGCGCGTACGGCAGCAGCATGAGGACGACGCCCGTCGCGGCGAGCCGCGCCGTGAACGGACCGCGGATCAGCGCGGCGATGATCACGACGGCCACCAACGACCCGGCGGTCCACTCGACCCAGGAGGCGTCGCCCGGAAGTCTGCCGACGGGGTAGGCCAGGCGGGCGAGGTAGATCCACATGTTCTCGATGGCAGCGCCCGGACTGCTCAGACTCACGCTGTCGCCCGCGCAGCGGCACGACGCCAGGAACAGCGCCTGGCTCCCGGCGATGGCCGCGAACGGCGCGACCGAGATGGCGAACCACACGACCGGCGTCTTGTACTTCATCGCCGCCAGGCCCAGGTAGATGGCCAGTATGACGCCGAACACGCCGCTGGCCTCGTTGGCCATGATGCCGGCCAGGTACAGGACGATGGACGTGACATACCAGCGCGTCTCGCCGGAGTTCAGCCAGCGCTGTAGCGACAACAGCGACGCCAGCATCAGGAACGTCGCCAGCACGTGCGGCAGCGCCGTGACGTAGGTCACGGTGTGCACGTGCGACGCCGTGAGGCCGAAGAACCCGGCTGCTACGGACGCGGCCAGCACGCGGTTGGTGTGCGTCACAACGAACGCGTAGAGGCAGACGGCCGCGCCCATGTGCAACGCCAGGCTGACTGCGCGGAAGCCCTCGGCGTTCAGACCGAAGAGCTGGTACTCGGTCCAGTAGACCATCATCGTGAGCGGGCGCCAGTGCGGCGTCATGTCGCGCAACAGCAACACGTCGCGGCTGTAGGCCCAGAAGCCCTTGTGGGCGATGTCGCCCAGAGCCACGAAGTCGTCGCCGAAGAACGAATAGCCCAGCGTCGGCGCGTGAAAGGCGAAGACGATGGCGAGAACCGCGTACAGCGGGGCGTGGCGCGCGGGGAAGAGGGTCAGGAGGATCTGCGGCCGCCAGCGGGGCAGCGTGAGAGAGGGAAGGGCTATGGCTGGTAACGGCCCCCGGGCGCGAGCCAAACCGGGCGGTTCCCTCCTCTCAGGGAACGCCCCGCCACCACTGGCGCGATACTACCACCGGCGGGCGGGCTTCGACAATAGGGGCCGCAACCCGGGTTTCGGGCGACGCGACATAACGCTGGGGCGCTCTAGCAG
>JBBITS010000004.1:0-12562 GCA_037440665.1 Chloroflexota bacterium | reverse complement strand
CGCCGGAGGCGAGTCGCCTGCGGAGACTGGCGAGGGGTCTGGGGGCGTCCCCCAGATTCAAACCTCGAGGGACGTCCGCGCGTCAGATGACGTTGGACTCGGGGTTCTCGATGGTCTTGAAGTCGGCCTCTTCCAGCGGCGCCAGCTCGCCCCGGCGGTACGAGTCGTACAGGTCGAACAGCAGCTTCTTGTGGGGCCGCTTGCGCCCGATGGGGCACTTCTGCCAGTCCTCCAGCGTCTCGTCGCAGTAGCCCCAGCGGCGCTCGCCGCACTTCGGCTGGAGGTAGCGGGCCAGCTCGGGGAACTTGCGGTGGATCTCGGCCCGCATCAGCGACACCACCTTCCGGAACTCCCACTGCGCGCGCGTGCACAGCCGGAGGTCGGCGATGTGCAATAGCTCCTGGAAGTTCACGACGATCTTGAAGTTGGTGTTCGCGGCGTTGGGGATGAGGAAGCGCGCGTCCTCGGCCGGCACGCCCGCGTCGATCATCTCCTGGTACAGGTCGCCCAGACGGTCGAACAGTTCCTCCATGCGCCCGGCGAAGCCGGCCTCGGCGACGCTGTCGGGCACGGTGTAGGGGAACTCGCCCTTCTTGAACGGGACGTACCGCTGGCTCTGCTGCTCGAAGCTGATGCCCATGCGGTGACGGACGAACTGATGGCTGAAGGCGCGGCTCACGCCGGCGATGGCGAACTCGAACCAGCACTGCTCCAGCGGCGACGCGTGCCCCGTCTCCAGACGCTTCTCGATGAACTCGATCATCTGGTCGCGGGTGATGCGCTCCGACTCGATGCGCCGGTCGATCTCCTGCGGCGTCATGGCCGAGTACGCCGTGCGGTACGCGAGGTACAGCGAGCGGATGGGGTCGCTGGTGTGATCCAGAAGCTTGACCTGGATGCGCGACGCCGCGGCCCTGAGCCATTCGGGCGCGGCCCTGGGCTCCGCCGGTGTCGCCGGGTCGGATTCGGTCACGGCTGATGCTCCCTGACGCGGCCTGCCTTCGCGCTCATTCTACCCAAGCGCGGGCCGTAGCAGGGCGCAGCTTATGGCGAGAACGTGGGAGGTGCGCCCGGCCTATCCCGTGCTAACATAGATCCCACACCTGCATCGCCACACGAGCACAGGAGGGAGTCGCCATGCCCGACACTGTGCGCGTCCTCGTGGGCACACGTAAGGGCGCGTTCATCTACACGTCAGACGTCCGCCGTCAGAACTGGACGCTCTCCGATCCCATCTTGCCCGGCTGGTCCGTCTACCACATGGCGGCCGATCTGCGCGACGACCCGCCGCGCATGTATGCCGCCGCCAACCACTGGGCCTGGGGCCGCTCGGTCGCCAAGAGCGCCGACCTGGGCAGGACCTGGGACTACCGCAGCGAGGGCCTCGCCTTTCCCCCTGACATGAAGAGCCCCAGCCCCTCCGTCCCCGGCGTCCCCGGCGAGTGGGACAACACGCCGCCCGGCGTCATCGGCAACGTCTGGAGCGTCTCGCCGGGCCACGCCAGCGAGCCCGGCGTGGTATTCGCAGGCACGCAGCCGGCGGGCCTCTTTCGCAGCGAGGACTGGGGCCATTCGTGGCGGCCCGTCGAAGGGATCAATCGTCACCCCTACCGCAAGTACTGGAGCGGCACCGGCGGCGGCGACTCCTGCATCCACTCCATCGAGGTCGACCCTCGCGATCCCCGCCGCATCTACCTCTGCGTCGGCGCGGGCGGTTCGTACCAGTCGAAGGACGGAGGCGAGACGTGGGATCTCTTCTCCCATAACGCCATCGCGACCCACCCGGAGGCGAAGAAGCTGATCCAGGAGTTCATCGTCGAAGGGATGCCGGCCGGCGTGGACCGCGGTCCGTGGGACCAGGACCCCGCGGGCCAGAACGAGCTTCACAAGATGCGGCTCGACCCGAAGAACCCCGACCGCATCTGGGGTCAGGCGCACTGGGGCGTCTTCCGGTCCGACGACAGCGGCGCGACGTGGGTGGACGTGACGCAGGGCCTGCCCTCCTTCCACGGCTTCCCTATCGCCGTCACGCGCCACGCGCCCGACGCCGTCTTCGTCGTGCCTCTGGACGTCGGTCAGAACAACTTCCGCGTCTGTCCCGGCCAGCTCGCCGTCTACCGGACACAGGACAGCGGCAAAACCTGGGAGGCGCTGACGAAGGGCCTGCCGGGGCCGGACGACTACCAGAGCGTCTACCGCGAGGGGATGGACACCGACGGCCTCGACGCCGAGGGCGTTTACGTCGGCACCAGCAACGGCGAGGTCTACGTCGGCGCCGACGGCGGCGAGGCATGGCAGCGACTTCCCGGCACGCTGCCGCCCATCCTGTCGGTGACCTGCGCTGTCATGTGACCGGGGAGGGCCGGAAGGACGGTCCTGACGGCCTTGTGACGCGCCGGGCGTGTCTGCCACGATGGGGCGTCATGCGCGCTGACAACGCCGTCTGCCTCGCCCTGCGCGAGATCGCCGACCCAGCGTGCCGGCGCTGCGGAGGTGCCGGCGCGACGGGCAGAGACGTCGTGAAGACGCTGTGCCGGTGCGTGCGGGAGCGCGCGGCGTCGCACGCGCAGGCGGCTGCGCCACTTTCGGGCGCCGACGAGGCTGCTCTGGCCGATCTCCCGTACCCCTGGGGCATAGTCACCCGTCGGGCTCAGCGCATTCACGCCGCCGCGCTGCTGGACATGGTCCCCGACAACTGGAGCTGACCGCCGGGCGCTCACAAGCGGACGCCGAAGGTCAGGGAGTCCTGCGCCATCCCCTGCGCCGCGTAGAAGCGGTGGGCGTCCTTGCGTCCCGCGCCCGAATCGAGTTCGAGGTGGGTGCAGCCTCGCTCGTCCGCCCATTCCTTCGCGGCTTCGAGTAGCATCGCGCCGATTCCTTCGCTGCGCCGCGAAGCCGTGACTACGAGGTCCGCCAGCCAGCAGCGCCAGCCGAAGCGCATCGATGGGAAGTCGCGGTACACTGATGCCAGCCCAACGATCTCCTCGCCATCGACAGCCAGCAGGACGTCGGCCCCGGGGCTCTGGATGGCGTGGCGGAAGCCCTCGCGTCCGCGCTCTACTGTGTAGCCATCGGGATACTTGCCCGGCGCGGCGAACAGCTCCTCCAGCAGCAGCAAGACGGCGTCCTCGTCGTCCGGCGTCGCCGGGCGGGCCTGGAAAGGGGTCGCGTTCGGCATGCGGTCCTCCCTTGTCCGGGCATCTTAGCGAAGAAGGCCGTCTGGCGGCGCGGACCGCAGCGGCCGCGTAGGCTACAATGCTTCCTGCGGCGGGTCGGCCGCCGCCTCGACCGCATCCGCCACACCACGAGAGAGGAGTCACCAATGCCCGCCCTGTCGTCGTCGCTTCTATCCGCGCTCAACGAGCAGATCAACGCCGAGACGTATTCGGCCTACCTCTACCTGGCGATGTCCGCGCACTGCGCCGCCGAGAACCTGCCCGGTGCCGCCCACTGGCTGCGCCTTCAATGGCAGGAGGAGCTGGGCCACGCGACGAAGCTGGTCGACTACGTGACCGAGCGCGGCGGGCGCGTGAAGCTGGGCGCCATCGCCGAACCGCCTGCGGAGTTCGGTTCGCCGCTGGCCCTGTTCGAGAGCGTTCTTGAGCACGAGAAGGAAGTCACGGCGTCCATCTACCGTCTGTGCGACCTGGCGTCGGCGGAGAAGGACCACGCCGCGCAGGCGTTGTTGCAGTGGTACGTGAACGAACAGGTCGAAGAAGAGAACTCGGCGGCCGAGATCGTGTCGATGCTCCGCCTGGCCGGCGACAGCGGCTCGGCGCTGCTGATGATCGACCGCCAGCTCGCGCAGCGTGCGGCGGCGTGAAGCCCGCCCGCGCTGGCGCGGTAGTGAAGGCGTGATGGCGTCGTCTCGTTCCCGTACGCAGCGGTCTTCCGGCGCGGTGTCGCTGAAGCTCTATCGCGAGCTGGCCTCGTGGTGGCCTCTCGTTTCCGCCCCCGCGGACTACGCGGAGGAAGCCACGTTCTACCGCCGCGTCCTCACCCGCGCCTGCGGTCGGCCTCTCCGGACGGTGCTGGAGCTGGGGAGCGGCGGAGGCAACAACGCCTCGCACCTCAAGCGCCACTTCAGGATGACGCTGGTCGATCGCTCGCCGCAGATGCTGGCCGTCAGCCGCGCGCTGAACCCCGAGTGCGAGCACGTGCGCGGCGACATGAGGACGGTGCGCTTGGGGCGCACGTTCGACGCCGTGTTCGTCCATGACGCCGTGTCGTACATCGCGTCGCTGCGCGATCTGCGGCGGACGATGGCCACGGCCTTCGTTCACCTACGGCCCGGCGGCGCGGCGCTGTTCTGCCCCGACTGGGTGCGCGAAAGCTTTCGTCCCTCTACCAGCCACGGCGGCCACGACGGCGACGGCCGCAGCGCGCGCTATCTTGAGTGGACCATCGATACGGATCCGGACGACGGTCTGTACGAGATGCTGATGGTGTACGTTCTACAGGAGCATGGACGCCGCACGCGTATCGAGAGCGAACGCCACGTGCTCGGGCTGTTCGGGCGAGACGAGTGGCTGAAGGCTCTCGAAGAGGCAGGCTTCCAGGCTCGCGCCGTGCGCGTCGGCCCTCTGGGAGCGGCGGCGGGGTCGTTGGTGTTCGTCGGCGTGAAGCCCATGTCGGCGCGACGGGCGGCTACACGCCGTCGAACGCGGGCGGATAGATGATCGTGCCGCGGTAGGACGAGTCGTACGCTGCCAGCTTCCGCACCATGAACGCGGCGTCCGGTATGTTCGGCGACGCGGGCTCGATGCCGCAGGCGCGCGCCCGCTCGAAGCCGAAGCGCGGGTAGTAGCCCGGATGTCCAAGGACCATCACCAGGGGCTCGCCCATGCCGTCTGCCAGCCGCAGCCCTTCTTCAACAAGCGCGCTCCCTATGCCCTGGTTCTGCCGGTCGAACCGCACCGACACCGGGGCGAGGTTGAGCACGCGCCGTTCGTCTCTGGCGCGCAGCGTGGCGTAGCTGAACATGACGTGTCCGGTGATCTCGCCTTCATCCTCGGCGACGAGCGCCAGCGATGGCACGTAGGCGCCGGACACGCGGATGCGGTGGACGAGCCTGGCTTCGTCGGATCGGCCGAAGGCGTTGATGACGACGCGCCGGATCGCCTCGTAGTCCGCCGGTGTTTCGGGGCGGATGATCACCGGGGCATGATAGCGGACGGCACGGCGGCGCGGTCCTACTGCGCCTTGCGCAGGCGGTTCAGGTAGTGGCCGGCCAGGCGCGCCACCTCCATGCCCGAGCAGGCGGCCTGATGCGTGCCCATACCCGCGCCGCCGGCGTCGGCCCCGGCGTAGTACAGGCCCCGGATGGGCGCCTGAGGGCTGGGCTTCATTCTGCCGCACTGGCCCACGATCTGACCCATGCCCACGCACTCGCCGCCCTGTCCGGGCAGCACGCTGTCGCGCGTCATGTTGCTGATCTCTCGCGGGCCGGAGTACTCGCGGCGTTCCGTCGCCTCCCAAATCTCGGGGAACAGCTTCTCCATCTGCTCGTCCATCCGCCGCCACAGGCCCTCGATCTCCCTGGCTTCAGGATTCGGCGAGCAGACGGTGCCCAGCACGAGGACCTGCTTGCCCGGCGGCGCCGCCTCGTCGTCGAAGAAGCAGTGGTTGACGCCGAAGATGATGACCTCGTCGGGGATGCGGCCCGCCTTCACCTGCAGGAACCGCTCCATGTTCCACCAGCTATCGTCGGAGTAGACCAGATAGATGCCAGCGTCCATGACGGGCTTGTTGAGGAAGTAGCGGACGCTGGTGAACCCCCAGCCGGGCGTCAGGCCCTTGACGTAGTTCAGGTAGCCGCGGTCGAAGTGCTCCTCGCCCACCAGCTTCAGCACCGTCGGCTGGAGGCCAGCGTTGCTCACCACCACCGGCGCGCGGAAGGTTCCCTTCGCGGTCGCCACGCCGGTCACCGCCCCGTTCTCCACAAGGATCTTCTCGACCTTCGTGTTGCGGATGAGTTCGCCGCCGTTCTTCCCGAACTCGCGCAGCATGACGTCGATGAGCGCGCCGAAGCCGCCCTTGTACTGGCCACCGCCGCCGTGCAGCGCGATCTGCTTCAGGATCAGAATCTGCTCCGACGCCGCCACGAGGTCGATGGGCTCGGCGAGCGAGGCGTTGGAGTGCATCGCCATGTAGCTGTAGAACTCGTGCGGCAGGTCGTAGCGCAAGAGGAACTCGTGCATGCTGACGTTATCGAGTTCGTCAAGCTTCTCCTGTGGCATTGTGACCAGCTCGGCCATGAAGGCTATGCACTTCTGTTTGGCCGCGTCGTCTATCTCCCAGAGGTCGAAGATCGCGGTAGGATCGCTCTGGGCCTGCCGCGGCCTTTCCCTGTAGTTCGTCCAGTCCCTTCGCCGGTAGAACATGCGGGCGCGGGGGCTGGGGCTATCGGGATCGAGGGCAGGGCGGAACTTGTCGCCGACACCGAGTTCTTCGAAGATCGTCTTGAACGCCGGCTCGCGCGTCGGCACCTGGCCGTGGGGGAAGAAGTCGTAGACATAGCCGTCCTTCTCGATGCTCACCATCTTCCCGCCGGTGAAGCCGTTCTTTTCGACGAGCAAGGTGTTGACGCCCCGCCGCTGGAGCAGCGTGGCGCAGGCGCTCCCTCCCGGGCCGCTGCCGATCACGATCGCGTCGTACTGCCCCGTTGCCATGCCTGTCCCTCCGTGGAACTAGCGCACCACTCGACGGCTGATTCCGTCGCAGCAGTATACGCCGCCCTGACGCCGCGTGACGATCCGCGCGGGTACAAGGCAGGCATCAGTGGCCGTGGCCGCCACCACCGTCGTCGCCTGGCGTCGGCGTGGGCGTCCAGGTAGGCCACGGTGTGGGAGAGTCCGTCGGTTCCGGCGGCGCGGTCGTTGGTGGAATGAGAGTGGCGGTCGGAATGGGCTGAGTCATCTGTGGTGGAGGCGCTGGCGCCGTCGGCGAGGGCGTCGCGGTGTCTATGGGTTCCGGCGTCGCGATGGACGTGGGCGTCGGCTCGGCAGCGATGACGAAGCGGCCGAGGTGTACGGTGCGCGTCCAGTTGCCCGCGGCATCGACAGTGCTGAGATGGAACCACCAGTGGCCGTCGGCGAGTTCGGCGCTCTCGTGCTCCGTGGCGTTACCCGGCAGGTCCGCGACCATGTCGGGCACGGTGTCCGGCTCGTTGGACCACTCGACGCTGTAGCCGCCAATCTCCCCGGCGCCGCCGGGCGCTTCGTCCGTCGCCGGCGACCACACGACGCGGATCACGCGCTCGAACGAAGGCGTGCCGATCTCGTGGGTGGTGCTGCGAGCGTCGGCCGGATCACGGGGCGGCATCGTGTCGCGCTCTTCGTCGCCGCGGGTGGTGAACACGGCGACGGTCGCGATAATGGCTGCGATCGCGGCCAAGCCGGCGGCGATGGCAGCCATCGTACCAAGACGACCAGCGGCAGCGGCCGGTGGCTCTTCGCCGAAACGGCGGGCGATGGACTCCCGCAGGCCGGGCGGAGCCGGTACCGGCGCCAGCGCCGCCAGGATTTCGGCCGGCGAGACGAAGCGGCGCCGGTTCCGGCTGCACACCTCGCACTGCTCGCTGTGGCGCCGGATGCGCCTACGCAGCGCCGGGGAGAGCGCTTCTCCGGCCGTGATGGCCGCCAGCTCCGGGCAGTCGGCGCGCCCGCGCTCGGCCAGCATCATGGACGCGAAGGCGTCCTCGAACGCGTCGCGGGCGCGGCTCAGCATGACGTGCACCGTCCCCCGCCGCTTGCCCAGCGCGTCCGCGATCTCGCCGGCGTCGAGCCCTTCGCGGACGTGCAGCAGAAGGAGGGCGCGCTCCTGCGGACGCAGCGCCGTGGCCGCGCGCCATACGAGCGCCGCCGTCTCGCGGCGTTCGGCCAGCGCTTCGGGAGGATCGTCAGAGGCGGGGAGCTGCGCCAGCGCGGCCTCGCTCTCCGTTGGCGAAGCGCCCCGGGCGCTGCGTCGCAACCGGTCGATGGCGACGTTGTGGACGACGGAGAACAACCACGCGCGAGCCGAAGCCGGCGGCGCGTCCATTCGCTGTATGGCCAGGTACGCCTTGAGGAACGCCTCCTGGGCCACGTCCACCGCTTCGTCGTCGTCGCGCACGATGCGACGCGCGAAGTCGTACACGCGCTCGAAGTATCGCTCGTAGAGAGCGGCGAAGGCCTGCGGCTGGCCTTCGCGCGCCTCTCTTGCCAGTTCTTCGTCGGTGGTTTGAGCGCTGACCATGCGACTCTCCGCCCGGACGCCGAGGCGACCAGAGTGTACACCTTTCTGCTCAGCGCTTGTCGCCAGTCCGGGGCTGGTTGCCGCACAGCGTCATGTCCACGAGTTCGCAGTCGATGTCGTCCGCCGAGATCTCTGGCTCCGGCGTGGCGGTGGGCTCGTAGCCAGGGCAGGGCTCGTGGTTGCCCCAGGCGCAGTCCGTGTCCCCGTCGCAGGGGTCGCAGGTCCTGGCGCTGTCGCCGTCGCAGCCACTCGCGTCGCCCGAGCAGGGATCCTTGCCGTCGCACCGGTTGCCGCAATCCGAGTCGTCCTGGCCGTGGTCACTCCCTGGCGCCGGTTCGGCAGTCGCGTCGTCGAACGGCTCGCTGTCGGGTTCGAAGGAATCTTCTGAGTCCGGCGCCGGCTCGGCAGGCATCGGGTCGGGCATCGTGCCTTCGGGTCCGACGGGCCCGGGAGCCACCGGCGCCTCGTCGCGGCTGTGGTCGTATCGGTCGACCGTTGGAACGTCCGGTCGGACCGGCTCCTCCGTCGGCGGGATGCCGACCGTTGGTTCAGGCTTCGGCTTTTCCTTCTCTTTCTTCGTGCAGTCGGGCACCTGTACAAGGATCTTGATGTCGCCGCGGCGCAGGTGGCCGACGCCCAGGCGGCCGCCGCTGTGGTTGTTCATCGCATTCAGCTCCCACATCTCGGCCGTGAGGCTGATGGTCACCTGCCCCGGCGAGTGAGCCGTAATCGTGATCGTGTCCGACACGTCGACGTCGCCCGCGCCGCCCATCACGGCTGCCGTCGCCACGACTGGATTCGACGACGCCGGACCGGCGACGACGTTCGACCGGTAGGGACCGAGGGTCCGGGACCACTTCTCACCCGGGCAGAGCACGGCGGGGCCGAAGACCTGGGGCCCTGGGGGCTGCGGCTGCGGTCCGCCCCCACCACCGCCGCTGGCCGCGCACAGCCCGCCGAGTCCCAGCAGGATCAGCAGCAGGACGAGCATGCCGGCCCGCAGGAACGGGTTGTTGCCGGCCACGCCTGTTATGTGCTCGAACCGCCTCAAGAACGGTCCGGCCACCCGCTGCTGGCTGCCTGTGATCTTGCTGATCTGGTCGATGAACTGCTGTAGAAGATTGCTCCGCATTGCCTTCCCCCTTGCCGTCCGGGCGAATCTCCGTGTCCCGGACGCCCTGTAGACGCAGGAGGGCGCCCTGCGCTTACAGGTTTTTGCGCCAATCAGGAGAGAAATCATCGCCTCTCGTCCCGGCCGCTGTACCCTCGGCACGGACGGCGCCCTTGACATTCGCGCTGGCGGCTGGCGACGATCGGGATCGCGCTTTGACTGAAGCGGAACGAGGCTGGCGGGTGATAACGCTGTGGATCAACGGCAAGCCGTACGAGGCGGCGGAACCAGGTCGCAGCCTCCTGAGCTTCATCCGGTTCGACGCCGGACTCACGGGGACGAAGTACGGGTGCGGCGACGGCCTCTGCGGGGCGTGCACGGTGCTCGTCGACGGTCAGGCGCTGCGCGCGTGCGGAACAACCGTCGGCGCCGTTGCCGGCGGCTCCATCACGACGATCGAAGGCTTGGAACGAGATGGGGGGCTGCACCCGTTGCAGGAGGCTTTCATCGAGGAATCAGCGATGCAGTGCGGGTACTGCGTGCCCGGCTTCATCATGACGTCGGCCGCCCTTCTGGCGCAGGTCCCGCGACCCAGCGACGGCCAGATACGAGAGGCGCTGACGCAGAACATGTGCCGCTGCGGGACGTACCAGCGGATCATCCGCGCCGTCGAGAGAGCGGCTCAGAACATGGCGGGGGACGCGCCATGAGCGCCCCGCCTGCTGGCAGCCCCGGCCTCCACGTCGTCGGCGACGCGGCCCCCGGATTCCCGCCGCCGCGCGGCGGTTACGCCAGCGCCGCCTACGGCAACACACAGCCGGAGGGTGCGAAGGTCACCTGGCTCACCGTCCGGCCGGACGGCACGGCAGTCGCGTACGCGGGAAAGGTGGAGCTTGGCCAGGGCATCCGCACCGGCCTGGCGATCGAGGTGGCCGACGAACTGCGGCTGCCTCTGGAGGCGGTGGAAGTCGTCCTTGGTGACACTGATCGCGTTCCCTGGGACATGGGCACGTTCGGCAGCCAGTCGACGGCGCGCGTGGGCCTCCAACTGCGGCGGGCGGCGGCGACGGCGCGTGAAGCCCTCCTTCGTCTTGCTGCGGACCACTTCGATCTGCCTCCCGAAGATCTGAACGCCGAAGGCGGGCGCGTGGTATCCCGAAGCGATCCGAACCGCGCTGTCACTTACGCCAGTCTTCTCGCGGATCGAAGCGCCGCACTGGACATCGACGAGAGCGCGCCGCTGACACCGGCGGCGCGGTTCGCTGCGATGGGCAGCCAGCAGCGGCGCGTCGACGCCCGCGAGCGCGTCACCGGCCGCGCCAGATACTCGCAAGACGTAATGCTCGATGGCATGGTCTTCGCCGCCGTTCTGCGTCCACCGTCTCGCGGCGCTACGCTCGCGTCGGTGGACGTCTCCATCGCCGAACGCCTGCCGGGAGTCGCCGGCGTGGTTCGCGACGACGGCCTCGTCGCCGTGCTCGCCGACAGCGACGAGCGCGCGGTGGCCGCGTTGGCGGCCGTACAGGCTCGCTGGGATGAGCCATCGGACCCCCCGTCGCACCTGGATCTGCCCGCTGTCCTGCAGCAGACGGCCCGCGATCCGTTCGTGATGCAGGAGGCGGGATCGCTGGACGAGGGATTCAGGCTGGCGGACGGCGTCCTTGAGACGGTGTACTTCCTGCCCTACGTCTCCAACGCGCCGATGGAGCCGCGAGCGGCCGTCGCGCTCTGGGAGGGCGACGGCCTCACCGTCTGGGCCGGTACCCAGCGTCCGTTCGGCATTCGTGCGGAGCTGGCGCAGCGGCTTGGCATCGACGAGAGCCGCGTACGCGTCATCGCGCCCGAAGTCGGCGGCGGGTTCGGCAGCAAGAGCCCGTACCCGATCGCCTATGAGGCGGCCCAACTGGCGCGCATCGTGGGGCGGCCCGTCCGCGTCGCCTACACCCGGCTAGAGGACATGACCTACGCAACGTTCCGCCCGGCGGCACTCATCACCGTCAGGAGCGGGTTCAAGGCCGACGGCGCCATCGTCGCCTGGCAGTTCGACGCTTGTCACGCGGGTGAGCGCGCTCCCATCGGCCGCCGCGGATCGGAGAGCCCGTATGACACGCCGCATGTGAAGGTCACTACGTACTCCTCCGACAGCCCGCTGCCTTCGGGGTCGTACCGGTCGCTGGGCGGAGCCGTGAACCACTTCGCGCGGGAATCGCACATAGACGAGATCGCCGCGGCCATCGGCGTCGACCCCGTAGAGCTTCGGTTGCGCAACCTCTCCCACAAGCGCTTTCGCCGCGTCCTGGAGTCCGCCGCCGGCCGGCACGGATGGAGCGGCGCGAAGTCGCCGTCGGGGCGAGGCGTGGGCGTCGCCGTCGGCCTCGACGTCGGCAGCTACGCCGCCACCTGTGTCGATCTCGACGTTGTCGGAACCGAGGTCCGTGTGCGGCGGGTGACCGTCGCGCTGGACTGCGGGCTGACTGTGAACCCGGACGGGGCGATAAACCAGGTCGAAGGCTCCATCGTGATGGGCATGGGCACGGCTCTGTACGAAGCCATCGACTTCCAGAACGGACGCGTGCTGAACGCGGGGTTCGCGCGCTACCGTGTGCCCCGCACCAGCGACGCGCCGGTGATCGAAACCGTCTTGGTCGGCGACGACGAGACGCCTTCCACGGGCGCCGGCGAGCCCGCAATGGTGCCCATCGCGGCGGCCATCGCCAACGCCGTCTTCGACAGGACCGGGCAACGCATCCGCGAGCTGCCCATCCAGCGTCACCTGCGGTAACGGCCCGAAGCCGGGCCCAATGTCCTTCGCGCCGCGCTGCTGAGCCGCAGAGAGCGTCCGGTTGGGCCTACCGGGCGCCGCCGCCCTCGTGGTCCACTGAGACGAGGAGGTGGCGAATGGCGCCGGAGCCCGTGTACCTCTCGCTGACTGACGCTGACTGGCGGGAACGCGCCGACGCCGCGTGGGACCTGCTGCGCGCGCCCTGCCGCGTGTGCCCGCGCTACTGCCGCGTCGACCGGACGGATCGGGAGTCGAAGCGCGTCGGCTTCTGCCGGGCGAAGGACATGGCCCGCGTGTATTCGTCTGGCCCCCACCTGGGCGAGGAGGACTGCCTGCGCGGGTGGGGTGGGTCGGGGACCATCTTCTTCTCGTCGTGCAACCTGGCCTGCGTCTTCTGCCAGAACTGGGAGATTTCGCAGCTCCGTCTCAGCCGC
>JBBITS010000003.1:0-26721 GCA_037440665.1 Chloroflexota bacterium | reverse complement strand
TCACCGCGGAGACTACACCGTCTTGTTTTTACAGCAATCCTGGGACGCGACCGCGCAGATGATTGACCACACGCTTGCAGCGATGACGGCGTGAACGGCCATTGTGCCTGCCACGAGAACCGTTAGAGTCGGCGCGCACCAGATCGGGTGCTTGGGGCTCGTGATGTTCACGCGATACCTCCCTAATCCAGTGTGTGGGCCGCGAGAGTATCGGTCGCAGACACGTCGGACTGAAGGACAGCGCGGGGATTGTCTACTTAGCAGATCATACGAGCCTAATTGGCTAGGCTGAAGGTCGTCGTGAGAAGCCCTGAAGTCGCATCAGGGCAGTGGCAGGCGCAAACTTGGAGGCTGAGGTGGCTAAGTGATGTCTATCCGGATAGGTGGCCGCTATGCATGACGCGCGACTGAGCAGCCAGAGCCGTCCACTAGATCCGCCCCAAAGCGCGCAGGACGCGTTCGGGCGTGATGGGCGCGTCGTTTACGCGGACGCCCAGGGCGTCGCGGACGGCGTTGGCGACGGCCGCCGCGCCCGGCACGATGGACGGCTCGCCGACTCCGCGCGCCCCGTAGGGGCCGTCCTCCGATGGCGTCTCAACGAGGATCGTCTCGATGTCGGGCAGGTCGGCGGCGGTAGGCATGCGGTAGTCGAGCAGGCTCGGGTTGCGCAGGTGGCCCTGTACGTCGAACACCATCTCCTCCCAGAGCCCGGAGCCGATGCCCTGCGCTGAACCGCCCTGAAGCTGCCCCTCGACGTTCAGCGGGTTGACGGCGAACCCGACGTCCTGCGCCGTTGTCCAGCGCCGGAGCGTCACTTCGCCGGTGGCGTCGTCGATCTCGACGGCGGCGACGTGGGCGGCGAAGCCTGGCGCCTGGCGGCGGGCCGTGATGGAGCCTCGCCCGATGATGGGCGCATATGCCGCGCCAAACCCCGTCGTGATGCCGCCCAGGCGGCGGTACGAGAGCGCCTTATCGGGCTGACCCTTGATGCGGACCTCTCCGCCTGAAAGCTCCAGCTCGTCCTCCTCGGTCGCGCCCAGGCGCTCGCGGGCTACAGCAATGATCTGGCGGCGGGCGTCCTCGGCCGCTTCCTTCACGGCGCGGCCGACGGTGAACAGCGTCTTCGATCCCGCGCTCATGCCGGCGAAGGGCGCGGTCCGCGTATCACCCGTGACGACGCTGACCTCGCTCACGTCGACCGCCAGCTCCTCAGCGGCGATCTGCGCGAACGCCGTGTTGGTCCCGGTGATGTCGTTGGCGCCGACGACGACGTTGATGGTGCCGTCGCCGTTGAGTTCAACGACGGCGCTGGCGGGCTGTAGTCCGCCCAGCCAGCCGCCGATGGCAAGGCCCACGCCGCGCTTCGTCCCTGGCGGGGCAGCGGTCTTCCACGCCTCTCGTTCTCGCCAGGCGGCGCTCTCGCGGGCGGCCTGCAGCGTTTCGACGAGGCCGATGCGCGGGTACTTCTGTTGGGTGGGCATCTCGTCGCCCTCGGCGACGGCGTTCTTCAGTCGCGTCTCCACCGGGTCGAGGCCAAGCCGGCGGCATGCTTCGTCCAGCGCCGACTCGATGGCGAACGTGGCGTTGTGGGCGGCGGGCGCGCGGATGGCGCCGACACTGACCTTGTTGGTCAGCACCTCGTAGGACCTGATGTCGAGGTTAGGGAAGCGGTAGTAGCCACCCAGCAGGATCGCTCCGACGACGGCCGAGGCGCCTGGGAACGCTCCGGTGTCGTATATGAGCCGGGCGTCAAGCGCCGTGATCGTCCCGTCGCGCTTCATGCCCAGCTTCACTTCGGCGACGCAGCCACCTGAAGGCGTGGCCGAGGTCATTTCCTCGGTCCGCGTGTACACGAGCTTGACGGGCCGCTTCGCGATGAACGATAGCACCGACGCCAGGGCCTGCGTCAGGAACACCTTGCCGCCGAAGCCGCCGCCCAGCTCCATGCCGACGACCCGCAGCTTGGTCTCCGGTATGCGGAGCATATTGCTGATCTGGTCCCGCACGAAGAACTGGCCCTGCGTGCCCGTGTACAGGGTGAGTTCGCCCGACACGGGGTCGAAGCCGGCGACGGTCGCGTGTGGCTCGATGTAGCCCTGGTGCATGAACGGCGTGCGCCATGTGTCTTCGACAACGGCATCCGCCTCGGCGAACCCCTGTGCGACGTCGCCGCGGGTGAAGCGCACCTGCGACGCGACGTTAGTGGGTTTGCCCGCGCCCTCTTCCTCGCGAACGTCTACGGTCGCGTGGCCCCGCGCCTCCGACCGATCGATCTCCTCGATGGGCTGGCGAGCCAGGGGCGCGCCCGGGTCCATGGCTGCGACGGGGTCCAGTACGACCGGCAGCTCTTCGTACTCGACGGCGATGAGGTCCAACGCCTCATCGGCGATGGCCGAGGACGTTGCGACGACTGCCGCCACGGGCTGTCCTGCGAAGACGACCTCGTCGCTCGCGAGGAGCACGTAAGCGCGGTTGGACCGGCGGCGCGCCTCGAACTGCGGTAGGTCGCTGGCGGTCACGACGCTCTCGACGCCTTCGAGCATGCGAGCGCGGGACGTGTCGATGCCCTTGATGCGCGCGTGGGCGTGGGGCGCGTGCAGGAGCTTCGCGTAGAGCATACCGGGCAGGGAAACGTCGGCGGCGTACACTGACTGCCCGGTGACTTTCTTGCGGCCCTCAATGCGTGGGATGCGCTGGCCGACGACGGCGTGTTCCGTCCGCGTGGGTTCGGCGGTGGTGGTCATGGCGTGGCTCCCTGGAGTTGCGTTGCGGCGGCGGCGATGGCCTCGACGATCTTCGTGTAGCCCGTGCAGCGGCAGAGGTTGCCGGCGATGGCGCGGCGGATCTCGTCGGGCGCAGGGTTCGGGTTGGCGTCCAGCAGCGCTTTGCCAGCCAGGATCATGCCGGGGATGCAGTAGCCGCACTGCACGGCGCCCAGGTCGATGAACGCCTGCTGCAGCGGATGAAGCTGGCCGTCGCGGGCCAGGCCCTCGATGGTGGTGATGTCGCTGCCCTCGGCTTCGACGGCCAGCATAAGGCACGAGGTCACCAGCCGCCCGTCGACGATCATCGAGCAGGCGCCGCAGTCGCCGGTGCCGCAGCCTTCCTTCGCGCCCATAAGTCCCGCCTGATCGCGCACGGCTTCGAGCAGCGTGGCGCTGGGCTCGACGAGCACATCGTGGCGCTGGCCGTTGATCTTGAGGGTGATGGGTCGCTTCACCTGCAAGTCCTCTCGCTCAAGAGACGCGCGCGCTCAGCAGCGATTGCGAGGCATCGCGCCGTCATGACGCGCACGAGTTCGCGCCGGAATTCCGCCGAGCCGCGTACGTCGGTGATGGGGCTGCTGGCCTCGCGCGCTGCATCTGCGGCCTGCTCGAATAGTGCGACTGAAGGCGCGCGGCCCTGCAGCAGCGCCTCGGCATCCGGGCAGCGTATGGATGTGGGCGCGACGGCGCCGAGGGCGATGCGCGCCTCGGCCATGCTCTCGTCCGGGGCGAGTACGAGGCGGCAGGCGACGCCCACGACGGCGATGTCCATGATCTTCCTCGGCGTGTGGCGCTGGTAGACGCTGCCCGAGCGTTCGGCTGGCGGCGGCAGCTCCAGCGCGACGGCGATCTCGCCCGGCGCCAGAGCTGTGCGGCCGGGACCGAGGAAGAACTCGCTCAGAGGGAGCTGCCGCTCGCCGTCTCGGCTGGCGATGACCACCGCGGCGTCGAAGACGAGCAGGGGCGGGGCCGTGTCGGCCGAGGGCGCGGCGTTGCAGACGTTGCCGCCTATGGTTCCCATGTTCCGGGTCTGCACGGAGCCGACGATGCCCGCGCCTTCAGCCAGCGCCTGGTAGTGGCGGCTCACTACCTCGTGAGCGGCGACGTCGGAGAGCAGCTCGGCCGCGCCGACGCGCAGGCCCGTCGAGGGATCGAATGAGATGCCGCGCAGCTCGGGTACTCGGCGCAGGCTCACTACGTGGGAGGGCCAGAGACCGCCCTCCTTGATCTGTGGAAGGAGGTCGGTGCCGCCCGCGAGCAGCCGCACGCCGTCCGCGCGTTGGCGCAGCGTGTCGATGGCTTCCCGCAGGGAAGCGGGCGCGGCGTAGTCGAATCGTTTCACGGGGTTCGATCGTACATCCTGGCGGTGATGGTGACAATCAGTCCCGGGCGAGCGCCGCCGCTTCTATGGCCCGCCGGAGCGCACGCATGTTCTCGGCGACCGTCGCCTCGGCGTTGAACACGGCCGAGCCGGCCACCAGCACCCGCGCTCCCGCTTCGACGCACGACGCGGCGTTGCCTGCCTTCACGCCGCCGTCTACCTCGATGTCGGCGTCGAGGCCGCGCTCGGCCATCATCTGGCGAAGGCGGCGGATCTTGGGCAGAGCGGAGGGGATGAACTTCTGGCCGCCCCAACCGGGGTTGACGGCCATCACCATCACCTGGTCCACGTCGCCCAGCAGCTCGGCGACAGCCTCGGCGGGCGTGCCGGGGTTGAGGCAGATGCCCGCGCGGCGGCCTAGTGCCCGGATGCCCTGAAGCGTCCTGTGTGGGTGCGCTGTCGCCTCGACGTGCACGTTGATGATGTCGCCCCCGGCGCGGACGAACGATTCGACGTGGTCCTCCGGGCGCTCGATCATCAGGTGTATGTCCAGCGGCAGCGACGTCATGCCGCGGATGGCTTCAACTACCAGCTCGCCGAACGTTATGGGCGGGACGAAGCGGCCGTCCATCACGTCGAGGTGCAGGTAATCGGCGCTTGCCTGCTCGGCCTCGCGCATCTGCTCGCCCAGGCGCAGGAAGTCGGCGGTGAGGATGGACGGCGCGATTTTGATCCGGTCAAGCATGGCCATCTCCTGCGCCATCTTACCCGACGCGCGCCTGCAGGCTCACGCCGATGGCGTCAGGCGGCGCGCCCGGTAGCCTGGCCTGCGTCGTCCAGGACGGTCGCGACGGGGACTGGCCGGCCGAGGTGGAATCCCTGGCCGAAGCCGACGCCGAGGTCCTTGAGGAGGCGCACCGTGTCATCGTCGCCCACGAACTCGGCTATGGTGGCGCGGCCCAGGCCTTCGGCGACCTCGACGATGGCCTTGACCAGATGCTGGTCAACGGGGTCGCGCGTCAGATAGCGGATGAAGCTGCCGTCGATCTTCAGCTCGTCCACCGGCAGGCTCTTCAGGTGGTAGAAGGATGAGAAGCCTACACCGAAGTCGTCGAGCGCGAACTGGCAACCCGTGGACTTGAGGCTGTTGACGAACTTCTGCGCCTGCGTCATGTCGGCGATGGCGACGCTTTCCGTGATCTCCAGCGTGAGGCTGGCCGGGTTGACGCCGCTGGCCGCCAGGTCGCGGCGGATCATCCGCAACAGCTCAGCGTCAGCGATGGCCTTGCCGGAGACGTTCACGGCCACGCGCAGGTCGCGGCCGATGCGTCGCTGCTCCGCGATGAGGCTGATGGCCTGGCGCACGACCCAGCGGTCGATGTCCTGGATCAGTCCGAATCGCTCGGCCGTGTCGAGGAACGCGCCGGGCAGAATGACCTCGCCATTCTCTCCCGGCATGCGCAGCAGCAGTTCGTACTTAGCGACGGTTCCGGACTTCAGGTCGAAGATGGGCTGGCAGTAGAGGTGGAACAGGTCGCGTTCCAGCGCCTCGGCTATGCGGCGCTTCCAGTCGAGACGCGACTCGGTCATCGACTGGCGGTTTCGCTTCGGATCGTAGACGACCACGCTGTTGCGACCGTGTTCCTTGGCCTCGTACATGGCGAGGTCGGCGTGAGCCAGGAGTTCGTCGACAGTCTGCCCGTGCTCCGGCATGAGGGCGATGCCGATGCTGGCCGTGGTGCTCAAGGGCCGTCCCTCGACGAGGACTGTGTGCTGGCGGAGCGTCTGTAGGATGCCGCGCGCGGCCGTCTTCGCCTCGCGGGCGGTGGCCCGTGTCATGAGGATGGCGAACTCGTCGCCGCCCAGACGCGCCAGTACGTCGGTTTCCCGCAGGCGCTCGCGCAGGACCTGAGCGACGCTCGTGAGCATCTCGTCCCCGACGCGGTGGCCGAGGCTGTCGTTCACGGCCTTGAAGTCGTCTAGGTCGAGGAACATCAGCGCGCCAGAGCCGCCGTAGCGCCGGAGGTGCGCCATCTCGCGCTCCAGGTCTTCCTCGAGGCGACGGCGGTTGAACACACCGGTCAAGGGATCGTGGCTGGCGGCGTGTATCAACTGATCCTCGAAGAGCTTTCGCTCACTGATGTCCCGGGCGATGGTCGACAGGAAGCTGACCGAGCCATCGGTCTGCTTGTGCGCGACGATCACCTGTGATACTGGTATCTCGCCCCCCTCGGGACTGACGATGGCGGTTTCGCCGTGCCACACGCCGTCCCGGCTGGCGGCGGGTATGCCTTCCTTTTCGAGCAGCACGCGGGCCCAATCGGGGTGGATAGAAAGCCCGTCCTGTTGTGATATGTCCTGGTCAGGGCCGATGCCCAGCATGGCCCGGCCGGCGCTGTTCAGGTACAGCACGCGTCCCTCGGCGTCGATGGTGCCCACGAAGTCCGGCGTCGCCTCGAGGATAGTTGCCAGCCGCGCGCGCGTCTCCTCGGCGCGCCTGCGCTCTGTGATGTCCACCGCCACGCCGATGACGCCGGCGACGGCGCCGGAAGCGTCGCGGACCGGTCCGTAATGGACATCGAACACGACGTTTCCGGCGTCCACGATGGCGTCGAACGTCTCGCCGGCCAGAGCGCGGGGAATGTTTGCTGTGACGTCAGGGAAGGCCCTGAAGAGGTGGAAGGCGGAGCGCCCGACCAAGTCGCGCGGCGCGAGGCCGACGCCTGCCATGCCTTTCCCTTCGGCCAGGGTGAAGACGCCCTGGCTGTCGATGGCGAACAGCATCACCGGGGCGTTCGCGACCACGGACCGCAGGCGCTCCTCGCTCTCGCGGAGCGCGTTCTCGGCCTGCTTGCGCGCGGTGACGTCGGCTATGACGGTGATGATGCCGGTGACCTCTTCATTGCGGTCTCGCAGGGGGGCGACGGCGATGCTCACGTCGGTCACAGAACCATCCTTGCGGGCGCGCTTCGTCTCGAACGCCGAGATCGCCTCCCCGTGGACGACTTTCGAGAAGAGCGACTGGAACTCCTCCTGGCGGTCCGGCGGCACGAGCGGGTAGGGGTGCCCGACGATCTCCCCGGCCGTCCAGCCGAACATGGTCTCAGCCGCGGAGTTCCAAGACTGCACGATGAGGTCGAGATCGAGCGAGATCACGGCGAGAGGGGAGGATTCCACCAGGGCGCGGAGCCGTTCGTTGGCGTGGCGCAGCGCCTCCTCGGCTTCCTTGCGCTCGGTGATGTCGCGAGCGATGCCTTGCACGCCAATCGGGCGCCCGTTCTCGTAGAGGAGGCGAGTTCGAACCTCGACCGGTATGCGGCGGCCGTCCTTCGTGAGAATCTCCAGTTCGTGCGCGGTAGTCGGCTCGCCGCGAAGCTTGCGCAGGACCATCTCGCGGGCCTGTTCGAAGTGCTCCGGTGAGAGAATGTGAGCCATGTTCTCTTGCAGCGCTTCTTCCAGCGTGTACCCCGTGGCCTGTAGACCGGCTTTGTTCACTGACGTAAAGCGGCCACTCAGATCGTGCGTGTACACGATGTCGTTGGCGTTCTCGAATAAGTCGCGGTAGCGCTCCTCGCTGCGCCGGATGGTCTCTCGTGCCCGCTCCCGTTCGACGACGCGGCCAATCTGCCTGCCGATGTGGGCCACTGACTCTAGGAGATCGATGTCGGGCTCGGCGGGCTCCGGCATGAAGAACTCGAGAACGGCGGCGACCTCCGTTCCCACCAGAACGGGGAAGGCGAAGGCTCCACGCACGCCGATGTCGCTGGCGTGACGGGCACGGGGGAAGTTGCCGTCCTTTGCGATGTCTACGATCCACGCCGGCTTCCGTGTGGCGTGCACGCGCCCGGGCAGGACGATCCCGGAGGCGAGGCGCGTCGCCTCCGTTGCCTGTCTGAACGCGGCGAAGCGATCCGGGTCGTCCAGACGCCAGATGTCTGTGGGCGCAAGCTCGCCCGTCCCGTCCTCGGCAGGAACGTACACGTGGCCGACCGGCCAGCCGGTGTGCGCGCAGACCAGATCGATCGTCATCTGGAACGCCTCTTCGACCGAAGCGGCTTCGTTGGCGGCCAAGGATGCTTCCTGCACCAAGCGCACCAACGCCGTCTGCCGCGCCAGCGCCTGCTCCGTCCGCTTCCTTTCCGTTACGTCCCGTCCGATGACCACCAGCCTGCGCACGCCTACGGACGGGATGGCCTTCACGGTTACTTCCACGTGAACGCGCTCACCGTCCTTCCGCGCGATCACGGTCTCGAACGACCTGACGAGGAGCGAGTCGTTGAGGATCGCCCGTGCGCTCTCCCTGAAGGTGTCGCGCACATCAGGGGCGACGAGGCTCACGACTGAGTCGAGGGCGTGCAACTCCTCGGCCGTGTAGCCGCTGACCTGGCAAGCCGCGCCATTAGCGTAGGTAATACGACGCCCCTCGAGCGCAATGAAGATCTCGCCGAGTTCGCTCTGGGCCTCCAGCAGAGCGAGACGCGATTGGCTCTGCTCTTCAAGGCGCCTGTAGAGGGCCAGGTTGTCAGCAAGGGTCAGAAGCTGGCGGATGATGACCAGGCCTACCGCGAGAGCGGCGCCCAGCAACACGGCTGTGAAGTTGCCGGTCCGGGCCTCTTCCATGAGGACTACGGCCGCCAGGGGCGCCACGCCGAAGTAGGGGATAGCAAGCCCGGCAAGGGATTGTTTCGAGGGCGTGACCTCTTTCTCCTCTTCGGGCGGAAGGACGAACGCCACCGCTATGAGGAGATAGTTGGCGACCCACCCCAGGTCCATGGGGCTGCCCGACATGTCATATCCGGTGGTGTTCACGGCGTACGTGTACGCCGAATCGGCGAGTACCAGAGCCAGGGTGGCCATCAAGAGGACGCGCGAGCGCAGCGAGAAGTGGCCGCCCGACGCGTACAACGTCACCACCAGCGCCGTCAGAAGGCCGAAATCGAGAAGCAGATAACCAAGCGCCACCATGGCGCTAAAGGAGCTATAGCCTTCGGCTGCGGCTACCGGATGCACGACGTAGTGCCAGATCACGGTTCCGCACACGACCATCACCGTCGCGACGTCGATGACCCAGCGGCGGTCCTTCAGCCGCTTTTCCGGGAACGTGAGCAGGGGGATGGCCGGTATGTAGGCGAGGTAGCCGGCGTAGTAGAACGCGTCTGGCCACCCAGGGAAGGGCACTTCGGCGCCAAGGACGAAGTCGTAGTAGGCGTAGCTCCACTCGGCCACGCCCCACACGGCGAGCACGATGGCGAGGCAGGCCCAACCCACCCGCTCGCGTCCGCTGCTGTGGCGGATGGCGCGCACGGCCAGCGCGAGCCCCGCCAGCGCCGGGACGTTGTAGATGACGCTGCTCTGGACTCGTAGGAACAGCTCTCCCGGACGGATGATGATGCCGGCGGCGTACAGGGCGAAGAAGAGCAGGGCACCCGCCACCACAATGCGAAGCAGGCCCCCATCCCCACGCCAGCCGTCTGGTCCGGCGTCTGCCGCAGACGTGGTAGGTCTCGCCATATTGCTCGCCTGTCTGGATTCTCGGCCCTTTGGTGACAGCCCAGCAGCGCTTTATGGGCGAATGAAATGATTCTGGAACGTTCTGAGCGCTCGACCGCGATTTAGCTTCCCTTCGCGCCTCAGACTGCTCAATCCCCAGGCTTGCAGCGGTTGGCGGACATATGTTCTGAACGGGAGTGGATGGACGTGCTCCGCACGCCGCTCTCCAGCACCGGGAACCTCGTTGACGGCCTGAGGGAGGCGGCCCATCATGGGCAGACGGCCGGTTTTCGGGGGTGACCCATGCTCAGGTTCGTGGACACCGCCGTGCAGGACGCGGAGCCCTACGCCGAGTTCGCCGGCGAGGCTCAGATCGAGAGGCTCCGCGAGATTGCCGGGGAACTGCGAGGCCTGCGCGTCCTTCACCTGAACGCGACGCCCTACGGCGGCGGCGTGGCCGAGCTTCTGAACTCCATCGTGCCGCTGGAGCGCGGCCTGGGCCTCGACGTCGCGTGGGGCGTCATCGTCGCCGAGCCGCCCTTCTACGCCCTCACCAAACGCCTTCACAATGCGCTCCAGGGCGATCCGACGTTCGAGGTCGCGCCCGAGGAACAGGCGGCCTACCTGCAACACAACAGGGCCGTGGCTGAGTCCGTGGCCGGCCAGTTCGACGTCGTCATCGTCCACGACCCGCAGCCGGCGCCCGCCCGCCAGTTCGTCGCGCCGGACCATGCGAAGTGGGTGTGGCGCGTCCACATCGACCTGTCGGCTTACAACCGGGCGGCGTGGGACTTCCTGAGCCAGCACGTCGAGAACTACGACGCCCACGTCTTCACGATGCCGCAGTTCGTGCCGGAGCCGATGCGCGACGGCCGCACGCGCTGCTTCGCGCCCGCCATCGATCCCCTTAGCCCCAAGAACCTCGTGCTGCCCGGCGAGATCGCCGAGCGGCTCATACGCTGGATGGGCGTGCACATCGACCGGCCTCTGCTGACGCAGGTCTCGCGCTTCGACCGGTGGAAAGACCCCATCGGCGTCATCCGCGTGTACCGCGAGCTTCGGCAGAAGCATCCCGGCCTGCAGCTCGCGCTTCTCGGATCGATGGCGCTGGACGACCCCGAGGGCTGGAACATCTACGAGACAATCGTCAGAGACGTCGAGGGCGACCAGGACATCCACGTCGGCACGAACTTCAATGGCGTCGGCAACATCGAGGTCAACGCCTTCCAGTCGCGCTCGGACGTCGTCATCCAGAAGTCGATCCGCGAGGGCTTCGGGCTCGTGGTGTCGGAGACGGCGTGGAAGGGCACGCCCATCGTCGCCGGTCACACCGGCGGCATTCCGCTTCAGATCGCCGACGGCGAGGGCGGGTTCCTGGTGTCGAGGGAAGAGGACTGGGCGGCGCGAATCGACTATCTGCTGTCGCACCCCGAGGAGGCGCGGCGCATCGGCGAGCGCGGACGCGAGCGCGTGCGGCGCGACTTCCTGATCACGAGGCTCATCGAAGATGAGCTGCGCCTGATCGCCGGCATCCGCTGACGAATGACCGCTGAAAGCTGAAAGCTGACCGCTCCTACTGATGCCGCGTCGAGATGCCGCCGTCGACCGGTATCACCGCGCCCGTGAGGTACGCGCCCGCGCGCGACGAGAGGTAGATCGCCGTTCCCGCCATGTCGTCGGGCCGGCCGATGCGCCCCAGCGGGCACGACGCGCGGATGGCGTCGCCGAAGCGGCGCAGCGTCTCGGCCATCATCTTGCTCTCGAACGGCCCCGGCGCGATGGCGTTGACGGTGATGCGCTGCGGCGCCAGCTTGTGCGCCAGAACGCGCGTCAGATGATGCACCGCCGCCTTGCTCGACGAGTAGGCGTAGGTATCCAGCGCGGGCGCTTGCAGCCCGTCGATGCTCCCGATGTTGATGACGCGCGCCGGGTCGTCGTCGCTCGCGGCCTTCGCCAGCAGCGGGACGAGGAAGCGCGTGAGGTGGAACACGCCCTTGAGGTTGAGGCTGATGACCTTGTCGAAGGCCTCGTCCGGGTACTCCTCCAACGGCGCGCCCCAGTTGGCCCCGGCGTTGTTGACGAGGATGTGCAGACGCTCCTCGCGGCGCGCGAGTTCGCCGGCCAGCAAGCGGCAGCCGGCCTCCGTGCCGAGGTCGGCGGGGACGGAGACGCACGTCCCGTCCTGCGATAGCTCCTGCGCCACCTGGTCGCAGACGTCGGCCTTGCGGGACGAGATGTAGACCTTGGCCCCGGCCTCGACGAACCCGCGGGCGATCATGAGGCCGATGCCCCGCGAGCCGCCCGTGACGAGCGCGGTCTTACCTTCGATGGAAAACAGGTCACCCACCTCGCAGGTCCTTTCGCGTGATGCCGACTTTGGTCCGGCCCTCCCGGCGTCCTGCATTGAACCCGAAACACCCGCCTCGGTCCACGGGCGCAGGCTGGAAGTAGGAGGTTGGAAGCGGGAAGCGGGAAGGTCTTTGACAGTGGCATATTACACCTGTAAGAATAGCATGACAGGTGGGCCGAGGTTGGGCATAGCGGGTTCGGAACCGTCGGGCGAGGAGTTGCTGCGGGTGCTGGCCGCGCTGGCGAATCCGCAGCGGCTGCGCGTTGTAGCGGCCCTCACCAGAGGGCAGAACTACGTGAGCCAACTCGCCCGTGACCTGGGAATGAGCCGCCCACTGCTGTATCTGCACCTGCAACGTCTGGAAGCTGCCGGACTAGTGGTTGGCAGGCTTGAACTCTCTACCGAGGGCAAAGCCATGAAGTACTTCGAGGTGGCGCCGTTCCATCTGGAGGTGACGCCTGCCGTCTTAGCGAGGGCCGTTGCGACGCTGGCCGAAACGCAGGCTACCGCTCGGGAGCGGCCGCAAGACGAATCGTGGGAGGTTCGTTGATGGAGTCCGACACAAGCTGGACCGAGGTGGCCATTGGCGCTGTAGCTGTGGTGATGTTCTTCAGCGCGGTGATCGTGGCGTTCTGGCAACTCGGGGCGTCGTGGCGGGCGCGCATGTCTGTCGCTCGCGAGGACGCCTACCGCAGACTGGCCGAAGACGCTATTGCCGCTCAGCGGCAGGTGAGCGAGGCCTTGGAGCGGACAGCGACCGAACTGGCCGAGCTACGTACGCGCACTGCCGAGGTCGAGCGAGTGCTCAAGGAAGTCGGCTGACGACGCTCCACGCGTAGCAGACAGCCAGCACCGCACCCTGGTAGGGAGGAATGATGACCGGACTACTCGCCGCGTACTGCTATCGCCGCCGCCGTCTGGTGGTGTTCGGCTGGTTCGTTCTTCTCGTCTGCCTCGTAGCCTTGGCGAGAATCGCCGGCGGGGAATCCAAGACGGAGTTCCAGCTTCCGGGCTCGGAGAGCCAGCAGGCATTCGACATCCTGGCCGAGAAGGGCTTCTCCATGCGGAGCGGAGTCGAGGGCCAGATCGTGTTCGAGGCGCAGGCCGGTGTCAATGACCAGCGGGTGAGACAGACCATGGAGGGCCTTTTCCGGAAGATTGAAGAGAACGTTCCGGGCGCAAGTGTGACGAGTCCGTACGACGAAGAGGCCAGCCATCAGACTGCCGCTAGCGGTGACATCGCGTACGCGACGCTGGATTTCGCGGACAGGCGGCAGGAGGACTATCTCGCCGTCGGCCACCAGATCAAGGAGTATCGCGACGAGATAGACGTTCCCGGTCTGCGAATCGAATTGGGCGGCGACATCTTCGCCGAAGGAGCGATGTCACCCACCGAAATCCTTGGCGTGGCCGCCGCGGTGGTAGTCCTCCTCGTCGCCTTCGGGTCGCTGTTGGCGATGGGGTTGCCGATAGTCACGGGCCTTTTCGGAATCGGCTGCGGCATCGCCCTGGTCCGTCTCGCCAGTAACTTCCTCGACATGCCGGTCTTTACCAGTCAGATGACGGCGATGATTGGCATCGGCGTAGGGATCGACTATGCGCTCTTCATCGTCACGCGCTATCGTCAGGGGCTGCTCGAAGGCATGAGTCCGGAAGGGGCCGTCGCCCACGCCGGTGATACTTCGGGGCGTGCGGTTCTCTTCGCCGGGAGCACGGTCATCATCTCGCTGTTCGGGCTGTTCGTCATGAATCTCGACGGCATGCGCAGCCTGGCCGTGGGTGCGTCGCTGGGCGTCCTTATGACGATGCTTTCGGCGCTGACGTTGCTGCCGGCGGTCCTGGGTTTTGTGGGCCGCAACATCGACAGACTTGGCCTGCCCCACCGCCACCATGCTGAAGCAACCACGAGCCTGACGTCCGTATGGCGCCGCTGGAGCCGGGTCATACAGCGAAGACCGTGGCCTGCGCTTGCGCTGAGTCTCAGCCTCCTGCTTGTTCTGGCTCTGCCGGTGTTCTTCATGCGCTTCGGTTTCGCAGACGCGGGCAGCCGTCCGCAATCGGATACGACCAGGAGGGCCTACGATCTCTTGTCTGAGGGTTTCGGCCCCGGGTTCAACGGACCGTTCCTGCTGGTTGCGCAAGTCCGCGGAGATAGCGCTGAACCGGGCGCCCTTGACGAACTCTCCGAGGAATTGAGGCGGACGCAAGGCGTTCAGTTCGTCACGCCGCCGCAGCTCGCACCGGATGGAGACGTGGCGATCCTGCAGGTCTTTCCTGCCACTGCGCCACAGGACACGGCTACCAGCGACCTGGTGCGTCGCTTGAGGGATGATGTCATTCCGCGGGCGGTCGGCCATTCGGGCGTGTCTGTCAAAGTTAGCGGCCAGACGCCCGCGAGCGAGGACTTCGCCACCTATACATTCAACAGGCTGCCTCTTGTGATGGGCGTTGTCCTCCTGGTGTCGTTCGTGCTCCTGTTGATCGTGTTCCGGAGCCTAATCGTGCCGCTGAAGGCGATTGCGATGAATCTGCTATCGATAGGCGCCGCCTACGGTGTAGTGGTGGCGGTCTTCCAGTGGGGTTGGGCGAAGGAACTGGTTGGAGTCAGCAAGGCTGGTCCAATAGAGGCCTGGATGCCGTTGATGCTCTTCGCCATCGTCTTCGGGCTGTCGATGGACTACGAGGTGTTCCTCTTGTCCCGAATACGGGAGGAATACGACCGCACTGGCGACAACGGCGTTGCCGTGGCCGACGGCCTTGCCGCCACGGCCAGAGTAATCACGGCCGCCGCTGCGGTCATGGTCTGCGTGTTCCTGAGCTTCGTTCTTGGTGGCATGCGGGATCTGAAGCTGTTCGGCCTTGGCCTGGCCGTCGCCGTGTTCGTTGACGCAAGCCTTGTGCGAATGGTGTTGGTGCCATCCGCCATGGAACTCCTGGGAAACCTGAACTGGTGGTTGCCCGGGTGGCTCGACCGCGTAATCCCATCCGTCCACATCGAAGCTGCCCCCTCCGCTCCGGCGGAGGCCGTGGGCCAGGTGGCAGAGGCCAATTGAGCGCCCCCGGGTAACTCCCCCACAGGGCTGCCAGCTAATGGATATGGTTCGCTCTGGTACGTTCGGCCCTTTTCTGAAGCTACCCCGCCGATACAGCATGGTCTCAGAACCTTAAGACGCCCTGGTGCGTCTGCCGGGAGTCGCTGGTACCTGCCATCCGGCAGGGCTATAGCGGTGGCTCGTGTTCCCGCGGCGGGCCGGTAAGGCGGTTGCAGCCATGGTGGCCGCGTTCGTCCGCCGCCCTCTCGACCTCGGACGGCAGGTTCTGCCGCGCGGACAGGTCTACACAATCCCTGACCGCTGCAAGGGCTGCAAGTTCTGCATCGAGTTCTGCCCCGAGGACGTCCTCGAGGAGTCACAGGGCATGAACGTCAAGGGCTACCACTACCCCGTCGTCAGCGCGGGCAAAGAGGAAGCCTGCGTCAACTGCGGCTTCTGTCAGGTCATCTGCCCCGAGTTCGCCATCTTCACCGAGAACGTGGGAGGCGGCCCGTGACGTCTGTCGCAACGGCGCCCACGGTGCTCACGGGCCAGCACTTCATGAACGGCGACATCGCCTGCGCCGAGGGCGCGCTGGCCGCCGGCTGCGACTTCTTCGCCGGCTACCCGATCACTCCGTCTACCGAAATCGCCGAGCGCATGGCCCAACGCCTGCCCCGGACGGGCGGCCACTACATCCAGATGGAGGACGAGCTGGCGAGCATGAACTGCATCCTGGGCGCGTCGTGGGCGGGACGCCGGGCGATGACGGCGACGTCCGGCCCCGGCTTCACGCTGATGCAAGAGAACCTGGGCCTGGCGTTCATCACCGAGACGCCGTGCGTCGTCGTGAACGTGCAGCGGGGCGGACCCTCGACGGGCCTGCCGACGTTGGCCGGCCAGGCCGACGTGATGCAGGCGAAGTGGGGCTCGCACGGCGACTACGAGCCCATCGCCTACGCTCCCGCCTCGCCCCAGGAGATGTTCGACCTCACCATCAAGGCGTTCAACGCCGCCGACGCCTACCGGCAGCCCGTGTTCGTCCTCTCCGACGAGGTCGTGGGCCACATGACGGAGCGCGTCATCATCCCGGCCGCGGAGGCGATCGAGCGCGCCGGGCGTCCGAAGCCGTCGTTCCCGCCGGGCAAGGGGCTGATCTATCAGGCGGTAGACGGCAGCCTGGTCCCGCCGATGCCTCTGGCCGGCGAGGGCTATCGCATCCACATGACGGGCCTGACGCACGACGAGCGCGGCTACCCGGTGACCAGCGCCGACGTGCACGACCGCCTCGTGCGCCGGCTGTCGGACAAGATCATCCGCAACGCGGAGCGCATCGTGGAGTGGGAGGAGTACCTGCTGGACGACGCCGAGGTGTGCGTCGTCTCGTTCGGATCGAGCGCGCGTTCGGCGCGGCACGCCGTCAACGTCGCGAGGGCGCAGGGGCTGAAGGCGGGCCTGCTGCGTCTGATCACGCTGTGGCCCTTCGCCGGGGCCCAGATGTCGCACACGTCGGAGCGCGTGAAGGCCTTCGTCGTGGCCGAGCTGAACCTCGGCCAGGTGGCGACGCAGGTGCAACGGTTTTCGTCGAAGCGCGTGCTCGGCGTGCACCACGGCGGCGGCGAGATGCTTCGCCCGGAGCGCATCGTCAGGGCGATCAAGGAGGCGCGCGATGGCGCGAGCTGAGCAGATCGTCGAAGTGCATCCGGTCGACCAGTATCTCCGGTCTGAGAGGCTGCCTCACATCTGGTGTCCTGGCTGCGGTCTTGGCCCGATAACGAATTGCTACGTGCAGGCGATGGTCCAGTCGGCGATACCGGCCGACAAGCACGTCATCGTGTCGGGCATCGGCTGCACGGGCCGCGTCCCCGGCTACGTGAACATCGATTCCTTCCACACGACGCACGGGCGCGCGATACCGTTCGCCACGGGCCTGAAGCTCGGGAACCCGGAGCTGGAGGTCACCGTCATCAGCGGCGACGGCGATCTCTTCGCCATCGGCGGGAACCACATCCTGCACGCCGCCCGCCGCAACATCGACCTGAACATCATCTGCGTGAACAACTTCAACTATGGCATGACGGGTGGGCAGCTCGGTCCGACGACGCCCAGGGGCGCCATCACGTCGACGACGCCCTACGGCAACCCCGAAGACGCCCTGAACCTGGTGCACCTGATGGCGTCGCTGGGGGCGGTGTTCGTCGCCCGCTGGTCGGCGCTGCACGTCCGTCAGCTCGAGGAGGCCATCCAGCGCGTGTTCCAGAAGCGTGGCCTCACGTTCGTCGAGGTTCTGGCGCCGTGCCCCATCGGCTTTGGCCGCCCCAACGACCTCGGCGAGGGCCTCGACGAGATGCAGCTCTACAAGCTCGAGTGCGTCGTCGACGACACCGCCGACCTGAAGGACTGCGGCATCGACCTGCGGTCGCACAAGCCGCTGATTCTGGGCAACTTCATCGACATCGAACGGACGCCGTACGGCGAGTGGGAGGAAGACGGATGAGCCGCCGGGAGATCCGCTTCGCCGGCTTCGGTGGCCAGGGAATCATCCTGGCGGGGCTGATCACGGGCCGGGCGGCGGCGTTGCACGACGGCAAGGAGGCGGTGGTGACGCAGTCGTACGGGCCGGAGGCGCGCGGTGGCGCCTGCGCGGCGCAGCTCGTGGTGGACGACATGCCCATCGACTACCCGATGGTCAGCCAACCGGACGTCCTCGTGGTGATGTCGCAGGAGGCCGCTCACAAGTACGTCTCCGACCTCGCCGAGAACTGCCAAGTGCTCGTCGACGAAACCTTGGTGGAGCTGCCCGCTGGTCTGGGCTGGCCCATTCACAAAATCCCGGCGACGGCGATCGCCGAACGCCTGGGGAACCGCATGGCGGCCAACGTGGTGATGCTGGGGTTCTTCACGGCGGTCACGCAGGCTGTCAGCCGCCCGGCGATGGAGGAAGCCATCCGGTCGTCGGTGCGGGAGCGCTTCGTGGCGCTGAACATGGAGGCCTTCGATGCGGGGTACACGCACGCGGGTCAGGAGGCGTAGGCCGTGAGCGATTCCGTGCTGGTCGTGGGCGGTGGCATCGCCGGGGTGCAGGCGGCGCTGGACCTCGCCGAATCGGGCGCCCGCGTGGTTCTGGTCGAGGCCAGCCCGGCCATCGGCGGCAAGATGGCGGGCCTGGACAAGAACTTCCCCACCCTCGACTGCTCCATCTGCATCGAGGCTCCGAAGCTGTCCGAGGTCAGCGAGCACCCCAACATCGAGATTCTGTCGCCGGCCGAGGTCGTCGGCTTCGAAGGCGAGCCCGGCGACTTCCGCGTGCGCATCCGCCACAAGTCGCGGTTTGTCGAGGACGACTGCACGCGCTGCAACCTCTGCGTCGAGGCCTGCCCCGTCGTCCTGCCCAACGAGTTCGACGTGGCGATGGCCTCCCGCAAGGCCATCTACACGCCGTTCCCGCAGGCAGTGCCCGGCGCGTATATCATCGACCTGGAGCACTGCCTGAACGATCCGCCCAACTACCTGCCCTGCGGCCGCTGCATGGAGGCCTGCCTGCCGAAGGTCATCGACTTCATGCAGCCGCGCGAGCGCGTCGTCGAGCGCACGGTCGGTTCGGCCATCGTCGCGACGGGCTTCGACCTCATCGACCCGGCGCTCCTGCGCGGGTTCGGGTACGGCGCCCACCCCGACGTGCTGACATCGATGGAGTTCGAGCGCCTGCTGACTTCGGCGGGCCCCACCGGCGGCGAGATCGTGAAGCCGTCCAACGGCCAGCACCCAGAGAGCATCCTGTTCGTCCTCTGCGTTGGCTCGCGCGACGTGCGCTTCTACCGCCACTGCTCGCGCTTCTGCTGCATGTACTCGGTGAAGCAAGCGTTCCAGGCGCGGGATCACGGTGTCGGCGACGTCACTGTGCTCTACATGGACATGCGCGCCTACGGCAAGGGCTTCGATGCCTTCTACCAGCGCACGCGTGACGAAGGGGCTCGGTTCATCAGAGGGCGGCCCGCCTCCGTCGAACCCGCAGGCGATCGGATCAGCGTCCGGTATGAGGACACCGACGCCGGCCGCGTCCAGACCGCAGAGGTGGACATGGTGGTGCTGGCCACGGCTGCCAGGCCGCCAGCGGGCCTCGAAGGGCTCGCTGGGGTGATGGGCTTCGATATCGATACGGACGGGTTCGTGAAGAGCCGCGAACGCATGGGCGGTCTTTCGGCGACGACGCGCTCCGGCGTCTACGCGGCAGGATGCGCGATAGGCCTGAAGGATATCCCCGACAGCGTCGCCGAAGCGGGCGCGGCAGCGGCCTGGGCGCTGACCCATCTGGACGAACGCACGTGGCCGGAGCCCGAAGCCGGAGAGCCCCAGGACGACATCGAGACCGTGCGAATCGGGGTCAACATCTGTCACTGCGGGAGCAACATAGCGGGCGTAGTCGACATCGAGTCGGTGGTCGAGGCCGCGCGACAGATGGAGGGCGTGGTCTACGCCGACTCCTCGATGTTCTCGTGCGCGGGCACGACGCAGGCCGAGATCGCGCGCCGTCTACGCGAGGCGCGGGCGAACCGCATCGTCATCGCCGCGTGCTCGCCCAAGACGCACGAGGCCACCTTCAGACGGGTGATGCTCAAAGCGGGCCTGAACCCGTACCTCCTCGAGATGGCGAACCTGCGCAATCAGGACTCCTGGGTGCACAAGCAGACGAAGGAGGAGGCCACGCAAAAGGCCATCGACATGGTGCGGATGAGCGTCGAGAAGGCGCGGCGGCTGGCGCCGCTGGAGATCAGCCACCAGCCTATGGTGCAGCAGGCGCTGGTCATCGGCGGCGGCATCGCCGGCATGTCGGCGGCCGCAAACCTGGCGGCGCAGGGTTACGAGACGCACCTCGTGGAGCGAACGCACCGCCTCGGCGGCACGCTCAACGACCTCGACGAGATCGCCCCGGCGGGCATTCCCGCGCGCGAGTTCGTTGAAGTGAAGGCGCGCGAGTTGCAGGAGGCGGGCGTGGCCGTGCACCTTGGCGCGGAGATCGAAACCATCGGCGGTCACATCGGCAATTTCACGGCGCGGCTCACCGACGGCGCCGAGATACGGGCCGGGGCCGTCGTGCTGGCCATGGGCGCTCGCCCGTACGAGCCCGTCGAGTTCGGCTACGGCGACGATCCGCGCGTCGTCACAAACCTGGACATCGAGCGCGGCCATCCGGTGCGCGGAGAGCGCGTGACGTTCATCGGCTGCGTGGGCTCGCGGCGCAACGGCTCCGGGTGCTCGCGCTACTGCTGCGAATCGATGATCGGGCAGGCGCTGCGCCTGCGCGAGCAGGGCAAGCAGGTGCGTGTACTCTACCGAGACATACGCACCTTCAGCCGCAACGCCGAGGAGCTGTACGATGAGGCGGGCCGCAAGGGCGTCCAGTTCTTCCGCATCGATCCCGACAGCGCGCCCGAAGCCTCGGTCTCGTGGGACGGCCACGCCGTCCAGTTCCTCGATCACCTCAGCGACCGCACGCTGCAGGCGCCGACGGACACGCTGGTTCTCACCGTCGGCCTGACGCCTCAGGACGAAGACATCTCAGCCCAGCTCAAGGTGGCCCACAGCGAGGACGGCTTCCTGCTGGAGCGTCACCCGAAACTGGGCCCTGCCGAGGCGGGCTCGCCGGGCATCTTTCTGGCCGGAACCGTCCAGGCGCCCAAGGACGTGCGCGAGACGGTGGCGCAGGCGCTGGCCGCCGCCGCCAAGGCCGGGCATCTGCTGGCTCAGGACACCATCGAGAAGGAACCCATCACTTCCCGGCTCATCGAGGACAAGTGCATCGTCTGCGGCATCTGCGTGCAGGCGTGTCCGTTCGGCGCCATCGAACTCATCGGTAAGGTGAAGGAAGGCGAAATGAAGTTCATCGAGGCCGCGTGCCAGGGCTGCGGCGCCTGCGCGGCTGCGTGCAACTACGACGCCATCGAGATGCCGTACTTCACCAAGGAGCAGATACTGGCGCAGATCGACGCCGCTCTCGCCCGCGAGCCCGAGAAGAAGACCATCGTCTTCGCCTGCAACTGGTGCTCGTATGCGGGCGCCGACCAGGCGGGCGTGGAGAAGATCCAGTACCCGCCGTCGGCCCTCATCATCCGCACCATGTGCTCAGCGCGCGTGGAAGAGGACTTCATCATGCACGCCTTCAAGAAGGGCGCGGGCGCGGTGCTGGTCACGGGCTGCCGGCTGACGCCCACCGGCTCGGACTGCCACTACAACTTCGCGAACGCTCAGACCGACAAGCGGTTCAAGCTGTGGCACCGCAAGCTGACGCGTGAAGGCCTGGACCCTGACCGGCTTCAACTGGCGTGGATCTCCGCGTCCGAAGGTAAAGAGTTCGCCCGCAAGATCGCCGAAATGGACGAAGTGCTGCGGCGGCAAGGCCATCTCGTGGAGGAGAAGGTGTAGCCATGACGTCGGCCTATGGCGACATCACGCGCGCTGGCCGCAGGAAGCTGTGGCTCGATGCAAGAGAGGAAGCGGCCATGCCGGAAGACAGCGACGCGTACACGCGGGCCGGCAGGAGGAAGCTTGATATGGACCTCGCGACCATCCCGGGCATCTCTCAACCCGACGGCGACGTGCTGGTGCTCGATGACGCGCTTTGGGAGAGGGTGGTCGTGGCGACGCGAGGCCTGGCCGCGCAGTGCTTCCAGTGCGGCGTGTGCACGGCGATCTGCCCGTGGGGGCAGGTGAAGTCGGAGCCCGTTTTGATCCGCCGCCTGGTGCGCGAGGCGCAGATGGGCGCTCCGGGCTGGCCGGAAGCTGTGTGGTTGTGTACGACGTGCGGGCGCTGCGAGGCGCTGTGCCCGCGCGGGGTGGACATCCCCGAGGTGATTCTGGCCCTCCGGGGCCTCGCCTGGCGCGACCGCGAGGAGCCGCAGGGATTCCCTACGCTGCTCTGGAATGTCTACTGGGACGGCAATCCCTACGGCCGGCCGCCATCGCAGCGTTCGGACTGGATGAAGGGGCTCGACCTCCCGGATTTCTCGGGTGACCAGGAAGTCCTGCTGTACGCCGGGTGCACGGCGAGCTACGACCCGCGCATCCAGAAGATCGCGCGCGCCGTCGTACAGGTCCTTCGCGCCGCCGGCGTCGAGTTCGGCGTGCTGAAGGATCGCGAACCCTGTTGCGGCGACGCCGTTCGCAACGCCGGGCACGCGGACTACGCCGACGACATCGCCGCCGAAGGCTCGAAGCTGTTCCGGGAGCTGGGCGTGAGAACGGTCGTGACCGTCTCGCCACACTGCCTCGATCAGTTCCTGCATCACTTCGACATGCCGCCGGAGTTCAGGGCGTTGCACTACACGCAATACCTGCGTGAGCTGATCGCCAGCGGGCGCCTTCGCGTCGAGGGCGAGCTGCCCCTGAAGGTGACCTTCCACGACCCGTGCTACTTGGGGCGGCAGAACGGCGACTACGACTCGCCGCGCGAAGTGCTCGCGAGCATCCCCGGCGTGGAACTGCTCGAGATGCGCCACAACCGCGAGGAGGCGCTGTGCTGCGGCGGCGGCGGCGGCCGCATGTGGCTGGAGACCGCCGCCAACGAACGCTTCGCCAGCGTGCGCGTCGCCGAGGCGCGAGAGACGGGCGCCGAAATCATCGGTTCGGCGTGCCCGCACTGCGTCTCCTGCCTCGAGGACAGCATCCCCGGCGACGCCAGCATCCGGGTCGCCGACGTCGCTGAGATACTGGCCTGGGCGCTCGCCAAGCCGGCGCGGGTTGAAGCGGGGGTTGCGTCATGACCAGCAGCCTGTACGGACCGGCCGACGCCCGCGGCGTCTGGGTGTTCCTGGAGCAGGAAGAGGGGAAGCTCGAGAGCGTCTCGCTGGAGCTGCTTGGTAAAGGGCGGGAACTGGCTGACGCGCTGGACTGCCCGCTGACGGGGCTGCTGGTGGGCTACGCCCTCGGCGACTCGCCTGCGCGGGCCGTCGCGTGCGGCGCAGACGAGGTGCTGGTCGTCGAGCATCCCGATCTTCAGGTGTACACGACCGAGCCTTTCACCTCTGTCGTTCACCACCTGGCGCTGGAGCGAAAGCCAGACGTGCTGCTTCTCGGCGCGACGCCCAACGGCCGCGACCTGGCCGGCAGGCTGGCCGTGCGTCTGCGCACCGGCCTGACCGCCGACTGCACGGGCCTGACCATCGACCCGGAGCGGCGTCTGCTTTCGGGCGAGGTCGTGGGCTTCGGCGGCGGCATCGTAGCTACGATCCTCTGCCCCGAACATCGCCCGCAGATGGCGACCGTCCGGCCCGGCATCTTCGCGCAACCCGAGCCGGACCTGAAACGAAAGGGCGAGATCCGGGCGCTGCCTGCGAGCCTTGACGCGGCCGACTTTCGCGTCCACGTGCTGGAGCGCTCCGTTTCCGAGGAGCCAGACCTGACGCGCGCCGGGATAGTCGTCGCGGTAGGGCGCGGCGCGCGTGGCGACCTCGAACTGGCGCAGCGTCTGGCGGGCCTGCTGGACGCCGAGATCGGCGGGACGCGCGTGGCGGCCGACCTCGGATGGATTCCGCGCGCGCGGCAGATCGGGCAGACGGGTGTGGTCACCCAGCCGAAGCTGGTGATCTGCTGCGGGATCAGCGGCGCCATTCATTTCACGGTCGGCATCGACAAGGCCGAATGCGTCGTGGCGATCAACACCGATCCGGAGGCGCCGATCTTCGAGCACGCCGATTACTGCGTGACAGACGACATGTTCGCCGTGCTCGCCTGCCTCGCGGAGCAGATCGCCGGGGCACGAGCCGTGACGGGTTAAGTGATGAGCGAGATGCACACCATCGTCTGCATGAAGGTCGTCCCGATGCCTGAGGAAGTGCGGGTGAACCAGGAGACCATGACGCTCGACCGGGCCAATGCCCGCTCCATCTTCAATCCGCCCGACATGAACGCGCTGGAGATGGCGCTTCAGTTAAAGCAGGCCCACGGTGGCAGCATCAGCGTGCTTTCCATGGGGCCGCCGTTCTTCGAACGCTACCTGCGGCTGGCGCTCTGCATGGGCGCCGATCGCGCCTTCCTGCTCAGCGACCGCGCCTTCGGCGGCGCTGACACCCTCGGCACGTCGCGGACGCTGGCCGCGGCCATCGAAAAGATCGGCCGCTACGAGCTGGTTCTCTGCGGCGAGGAGTCGTCGGACGGAGCGACGGCGCAAGTGCCGCCCGGCATCGCCGAGTGGCTGGGAACGCCGCAGGTGACGTACGCGATCGAACTCGAAGTCGACTACTGGAACCGCCGCCTGCGGGCGCGGCGGGAGATCAAGGGTGGGCACGAACTGCTGCTGGCGCCCCTGCCGGCCGTCGTCTCGGTCAAGACGGGCGTCAATGAGCCGCGCTTTCTCGACTGGACGCTGCGGCCGTGGGCCGAGGGTCAGGACCTGGTGACCGTGTGGTCGGCCGAGGACCTGGGGGTCGATCTCGAAGAGGTTGGAGTCAAGGGTTCGGCGACGATCGTCGGCGGCGTCGGGCAGTCGGCCTCGCGGGAGCGGCGTCGCGAGTTCATCACCGGCGCGCCGGAGGACGAGGCGCGCCAGATTCTCGAGCGCATCGGCCAGTACCTGTCGGAACGCTGAATCGGCGCCGCTGTAGCGTGGGAACCAGCGGCTTGCGGTCTATCGAGGCTCGCGGCCCTCAGCGCGTTCGCGGTCCTCGGCCCCGTCGTGGCGCTGCTCGGAGAGGTGGCGCTCGGGCGGTGGTTGCAGGGGCTCTTCTTCGCGCGCGATGGGCTCGACCGGCGGCCCCGGCGGGCGCGCGAAACCGAGGGTCAGCAGCGTCCGCGTCATCTCCAGCAGCTTGCGTCCGATTGGAGTGCGCATGCGGCTCCTCCTTGCGATATCAGGATGCTCCTGGTGGGGGAGTGCCGCACAGAGCCGTAAGTCAGCGGCAGGCGCGTCTATTGGTCGTTGGGTGGCCGGCCGGAGTCGAGCGCCGTGGCCGCTCTCACTCCACCGGGTCGAGCAGGACCATCGCCTCGCCGGTCAGAAGCTCCTCGCCCTTCTGGTTGGCGCAGGTGGTGGCGACCGTGACGAACCGGCGCTGGGGATCGACCTTCGTGACCTCGACGGTGGCCGTCATGGTGTCGCCGATGAACACCGGACGCTGGAAGCGCATGCTCTGGCTGAGGTAGACGACGCAGGCGTGGGGCGCGAGCTTCGTGCCCAGCGCCGCCGAGATGAACCCCGCCGACAGCATCCCGTGGGCGATGCGTTGCTTGAAGCGCGTCTTCGCGGCGTAGGCGTCGTCGAGGTGCAAGGGATTCGTATCGCCGGTGACGTTCGCGAACGCCACGATGTCGTCACCGGTGACGGTCTTCGTGAAATCGGCCCTGTCGCCAACCTTGATGCCGAGGACGTTGTCGTCGGTCATGACGCCGCCTCCGAAGATGTCTCTGCGCCCCGCCGGTTCTGGGTTCTCCTACGGCAGGTCCTTCAGGCCAGGTTTCGGCGCGCCGACGAGGACCGCCATGTTCCCCTCGGAAGCGCGGTTCTCCATCATGAGCTGGTGGCAGAGGCCCGTCTCCTCGAACTTGTAGACCTTCGCCAGCGCCGGGTTCACCTTGCCGTCGATGACGAGCTGGTTGATGCCCGCCGCCTGATCGTCGTTGGCGAAGTGCGAGCCCTGGAACCGCTTCTGTCGCATCCAGAGGTAGCGCAGGTCGACCACGGCGTTGTAGCCCGTCGTGCCGGCGCAGATGACGACCATGCCGCCATTGTCGCAGACGAAGATCGACGTCGGTACGGTGTCCTCGCCGGGGTGCTCGAACACGATGCGCGGGTTCTTGCGCTCGCCGAGGATGTCCCACACGGCTTTGCCGAAGGCGCGGCAGCCCATCACCCACTCGTTGTACTTCTCGGTGTCGGTCCAGTGGGGCATCATGCCCCAGTGGTTGAAGTTCTTGCGGTTGACGTACCCTTTCGCGCCGAGCTTGATGCAGTGCTGGCCGCGCTCGTCGCTGGAGACGACGGCGACGGGTGTGCCGCCGAGGGCCTTAGTGATCTGGATGGCCATCGAGCCGAGACCGCCTGAGCCGCCCCAGACCAGCACCACGTCGCCGGGCTCGACTACGTGGGGCGGCCAGCCCGTGAGCATGCGGTAGGCCGTAGCGCCGACGAGCATGAAGGCGGCGGCCTCCTCCCACGTCAGATGCTCCGCCTTGGGCAGGCACTGGTGGGCCTGGGCCTTGGTGAACTGCGCGAAGCTTCCCCAGTTGGACTCGTAGCCCCAGATCTTGCACGACGGCGCCATGATGGGGTCTTTGCCGGCCTTCACCCATGGGTCATCGCGGTCCCACATGCCGCAGTGGATGACGACGCGGTCGCCGACCTTGACGTTGGTGACCTCACTGCCGACGGCGTAGACGATGCCGGAGGCGTCGCTGCCGCCGATGTGGAACCCCTCCTCGTCGCCGGGGTCGCCCTGCTGCTTGTGGAGCTTGACGATGTCGACGGGGAGTCCGCGTGCCGCCCAGACGTTGTTGAAGTTGATGCCGGCGGCCATGACGAACACCAGCACCTCGTCTGGCTTCAGTTCGGGTACGCGCACCTTCTCGATCTGGAAGGCATTGACGGGGTCGCCGTGGCGGCTCTGGCGGATGAGCTGGGCGTACATGTACTCGGGCACCTGCCCGATGGGTGGGATTTCGCCGATCTCGTAGATCTCCTTGGCGGTGGTCGTCATTGCGCGCTCCTGATGGTTCGAAGGGGTCGCGTCCCAGGATTGCTGTAAAAACAAGACGGTGTAGTCTCCGCGGTGA
>JBBITS010000002.1:26210-30058 GCA_037440665.1 Chloroflexota bacterium | reverse complement strand
GCTGGGCGCGATCGCCGTTGGGTGTGTCGCGGTGATCGCCGCCCGTGCCGGCGCCGAGACCTCCGTGTACGTCGTCAACGTGGCCGGCGATGACGTGTCGGTGGTCGATCGGTCGCGCGAACAGGTGGTCGCGACGATTCCGGTCGGGCTCAGTTCGCACCGGTCGAGGCCCTTGTGGGCGCACCGGAGGCAGATGACGCGATGCCCGGCGAAGCGGGCGCCGCACTTCGGGCAGGCGACGCCGATCAGCCGGGGCGGCTGCTTCGGGTCGTCAGGGATGACGAACAGCCCCTCGCGGATGGGCACCTGCCTGGGCGCGCTGGCGGTGGCCACAGCCCTACTTCTTCTTCGCCTTGGCCTTGGGAGCGGCCCTCTTCGCGCCGGCCTGCTTCTTCTGCTTGGCCAGGGCGGCCTTCTTGGCGGCCTCCATTACGTGAGGCGGCAGCGCCATCGACTCAGAGAACATGCGTCGGCTCCTTTTGTCCGTATTGAAGCGGGCGATCGCCCGTCAGCTCCTGATCTTCTCGACGTCGACGCGGACGGCGCGGTCCACGGGCGTCGGCTGCCACTGAATGGGCCAGTAGCGCAGGTGGCCGTAGCCCCCGGCCAGGTGAAGCCACTTCACCATGCCCGGCTCCAGGTCCATGGGCCCGCGCCAGCCGTTGAACTGGTACGGATCCCAGCCATTGTAGACCACAACCTGCCCAGGCATCACGCCGGGCGAGGTTTTCACGCGCACTTTGAACTCGCCCATGTCGTTGAAGACGCGCACCTCCTCGTCGTCCTGAATCTCGCGGGCTAGGGCGTCGCCGGTGTTCATAACCATGTGCGGCTGGCCCCGGTGCGTCTCGAGCATGAGCTTGTTGGTGATGTTGATCGAGTGGATGGACCAGCGGTTGTGGCCCGACGTGAGGAAGAACGGGTAGTCGCCGCCCATTTTGGGGTTGGGCTTGAACGTCGGCCACGCTTCGCCGCCCTCGATGAACCAATCATGGTCGAAGTAGTTCTGCGCCCGCCGCGTGAGCGTCGGGTACGGGACTTTGCCGCGCGTATGCCAGGTCAGCGTCGCGAACGTCGAATCCTCCTCGATGTCCCCGGCCTGGTTCAGCGCCAGGACCGACATTCCCCAGTCCTGGAAGCGGATGTAGCCGTCGCGCTCGAGGTCCTTGAGCGTGAGGTCTTCGGGCAGGCCGCCCGTAAGCGTGGCGTCGGCGACCATCTCCTTGCAGGCGTCGTAGGGGTCGGCGATGGCGCCATCGAGCGTCAGGCGGTTGTAGAGGTTGTCCAGCGTGCGGGCGTTGCCTCGGTTGTCGGCGAAGTCGGTCATCTCGCGCCGGCGCGCGCGTTCCTCCAGCTTCTTCGCGACGAGCTGGGCGATCTCGTACTCGGTCTTCGCCTCGCCCACCGGCTCGGCCGCCTGCTCGCTGTAGATGAGCAGGAGCATGTGCGGCGTAGGCAGGTGGAAAGCCGGGCGCTCGTACTGGTTCGTCACGGGCAGGACGAGGTCAGACCAGTAGGCCGTCGTGCTCATCCGGAAGTCGATGGTCACGATCTTCTTGAGCTTGGGCCAGAGGTTCTTGAGCAGCATGTTGGAGCCGCCGCGGACGCGCCGCAGCGTGTTCCCACCCGACTGGAACAGCACGCGTGGCTCGGTGTTGGGTCCGGGCCGCGTAACGCCTTCCCACCAGCCTTTGCCCAGGGCCTCGTTCATCAGGTCGTCGAACTTGCGCGGCATGGACTCGTCGTGCCAGGCGGCGTTGTTCCAGTTGTCGCGGTAGCCGCAGTGGTAGTACCAGAAGAAGGCCGGCGGAATCATTGTCATCTGGCCGCTCTTCGCCGCCTGGACGGCCATCTCGATCCCGGCCATCTCGTCGGTCCGGCTGTCGTCGAGGTACTTGAGCGCCTCGATGAGCTGGTTGTGCATCTCGATGACCCTACGAGCCGCGCGCCGTCCCGTGCGCTCCTTCTGGCCGACGATGGCCGGCCCATCGAACAGACCGACGGACCAGCAGCCCACACCGGTGCCCTTCTTCCCGAAGTTGCCTGTGAGCCCCAGCAGGAGGTTGACGGACCGCAGCGTCAGGTCGCCGTGATAGTACTTGAGCGACGTGCCGCCCGCGAAGGCCAGCGTGCGCTTGCGGGCGACCTTGTGCGCCAGCTCGTGGATGATCTCGGCGTTGATGCCGCAGATGGCGCTCGCCTTCGCTGGCGTGAAGTTCTTGTCAAGGTGCTGCCGCAGCAGCACAAAGGCGGGAACGGCCTCGACCCTCTTGCCGTCACGCAGAGTCACGCGGCGCTTGCCTTCCAGCGCGGGATCGATCCTGGCGAGGCGGAGCGTCTCGCGGGGCGCCTTCGCGAGCGCGTCTTCCTTCGCGTCCCACACGTAGAACTGGTCGTCCAGACCGTCGTCTTCGAGGTCCGAGCCGCGCAGGAACCTGTTGTTGTCGAGGCGGACCAGGAAGGGCAGGTCGGTCTGTTCTTTCACGAACTTCGGGTTGTAAAGGCCCTCGCTCATGATGACCTGCGACGCGCCCAGCGCCCAAGCGGCGTCGGTGCCCGCCTTCACGGGCAGGTAGTAGTCGGCGTGCATGTGCGACGGGCTGACGTCGGGCGCGAAGAGATACACGTCGGAGCCCTTGTAGCGGGCCTCGGCGATGTAGTGGTACGACGCCGTGATGGTGTAGATGGGGTTAGTCTGGAACAGCAAGAAGACCTCGGCGTGGAACAGGTCGTCGAGCGAGCTGCACAGGTTGAACTTCCCGAAGGTGAGGTAGATGCCCGGCGAGAAGTCGTTGATCTCGGCGTTCACGTCGGTGGCCACCGCCCCGAGCATGGCCATCAGGCGGTTGTGGCCGAAGCCGGTCCAGGTGCCGCCCTCGGCGCCCATGAGCGTGACGATGCTCTCCGGACCCTGGTCTTGGATGGCGTCGAGGATGGCGTCGGCGATCTCCTCGGCCGCCTCCTCCCAGGTGATGCGCTCCCACTTGCCTTCGCCGCGCTCGCCCACGCGCCGCAGCGGGTACTTCAGCCGTTCTTCGCCGTAGAGCGTGCGGCTCCAGGCGACGCCCTTCTGGCAGCCCATCGGGTTGAAGTCGGGAACGCCCTGCTCGACGACGGCGAACGTGCCGGCCTGCTCCTCGCGCACGACCCGGCCGTCCTTGACGTACACCCGCATGGGGCAGTTGCCGGGATAGCAGTCGACGCAGTGGGTACCCCAGTGGACGCGGTCCCACTTCACGGCTTCCCGGTAGCGCTGCTCCGCCGGACGAATTGAGGTCGAAGGTGGTGCGAGGGCTGTTCCGCGAGTTCTGGCCATGATGAAGGTACGCCTCCTGAAGCTCTGCGTTGCGGTGGGCTCACAGCGAGTCTCTGGCCGGGCATAACCCGTCACAAGAGACGATCGGCAGGGGGGGTCACGGGCCGTTCGTCAGGGTGGCGGGCAGGTCACGCGGCCCTTTGCGGGCTTTCCCACCGGCCATAGCGTGGCCTCCACCAGCCCACGCAGAGCGCGGAGGTGCATTATGCCCAGAAGACCGGCGCGAGAAGTGTCCGCGCGAAGACGCGCGACGCCCCGCCAGATCGCCCTCGTCTTCGACCTCAACAAGTGCATGGGCTGCCAGACCTGCTCCGTGGCGTGCAAGACCCTCTGGACCAACGGCGAGGGCAACGGCGCCGACTACCAGTGGTGGATCATCTGCAACACCCAGCCCGGCAAGGGAACGCCCAGGGACTGGGAGGCGATGGGCGGCGGCTACCGCGACGGCGTGATACAGGCCGGCAGGCTGCCCACCCGGGACGAGTTCGGCGGCGGCTGGGACTTCAACTACGAAGACGTGTTCTACTCGGGC
>JBBITS010000002.1:0-26188 GCA_037440665.1 Chloroflexota bacterium | reverse complement strand
GCACGCGCGTCCACCTGGCGCCGGTGGGCGAGGAGCCGGAGTGGGGCCCCAACTGGGACGAGGACCAGGGAGCCGGCGACTACCCCAACGCCTACTACTTCTATATGCCCCGCCTCTGCAACCACTGCACGCGGCCGGCGTGCGTCGAGGCCTGCCCCCGCGGGGCCATGTACAAGCGTCCCGAGGACGGCATCGTCCTTCGCGACGAGGATACGTGCCGCGGCTACCAGTTCTGCGCTGAAGCCTGTCCCTACAAGCGCATCTACTTCAACTACGCCCGCAGGGTGAGCCAGCACTGCATCATGTGCTTCCCGCGCGTCGATGCGGGCGTCGCTCCGGCGTGCGTGCGCCAGTGCCCCGGCCGGCTGGCCTTCGTCGGCTATCTGGACGACGCGGACAGCCCGATCCACAAGCTGGTGTACGAGTGGGAGGTGGCGCTGCCGCTGCACCCGGAGTACGGCACGGGCGCCAACGTCTTCTACGTGCCGCCGCTCTCTCCGGCCCTGCTCGACGAGAACTACGCGCCCATTGAGGGCAGCCGTCGCATACCTATCGAGTACCTGGAGCGGCTCTTCGGTCCGAAGGCGGGCCAGGCTATCGCCACGCTGGAACGCGAAATGGCGAAGACCCGCGCCGGCGGCAAGTCGAAGCTCCTCGACATCCTGACCGTCTACCACTGGCCGGAGCTGCTGGGGCCCTTCGGCAAGGACCCCGTGCGCGCGCGAAAGGCGGTGCCCCGTGGCTAGCAAGAAGGAATCGCAGGCGCTGCAGGCCTACCGCGACCGCTGGTCGTGGGACGACGTGTACTGGGGTAGTCACTGCGTCGACTGCTATCCGGGGAGCTGCCCCTACCGCGTCTTCGTGAAAGACGGCAAGGTGGTGTACGAGGAGGCGGCCGGGACCGTCGCCACTCTCGTCGAAGGCGTCCCGGACCGCAACCCCATGGGCTGCCAGAAGGGCGCCGCCTGGAGCCAGACGCTCTACGGGCAGGAGCGCATCCTCTACCCCATGCGCCGTGTCGGCGAACGCGGGTCGGGCAAGTGGGAGCGCATCACCTGGGACGAGGCGCTCACCGACATAGCCGACGCGTTGCTCGACGCGATTCAGGAGGACGGCCCGGAGACCATCGTCCACGAGATGACGCCCGCCGAAGGCGGCTTCATGGCCATCTGGCCGGTGCGCCGCCTGCTCTGCGAGCTGATGGGCGGCATCAGCACCGACGTGAATGCCGTTATCAACGACTTCCAGCCGGGCCACTACATCACCTGGGGCAAGTTCAACCCCGTGAGCACGCCCGAATCGCGCTGGCAGACCGAACTGCGGCTCCTGTGGCACAGCAACCCGGCTTACACCCAGATCCCCAACTACCACTTAGGGTGCGAGGCGCGCTATCAGGGCGCCGAGGTCATCCACTTCGCGCCCGACTCCAGCCCGTCGCACGTCCACGCCGACTACTACTTCCCCGTGCGCGCCGGAACCGACGCCGCGCTGGCGCTGGGCATGTGCAAGGTCATCATCGACGAGAAGCTCTACGACAGGAAGTTCGTCACGACCCAGACCGACCTGCCGCTGCTGGTGCGCCTCGATACCCGCCGCTTCCTGCGCGGCTGCGACGTCGAGGAAGGCGGCCGCGACGACCAGTTCTACTGGTACGACACGAAGACCAAGGGCATCGCGCCCGCGCCGCGGACCACGCTCGAGACTGGCAGGATCGATCCGGCTCTGTACGGCGAGTTCCAGGCCAAGCTCAAGGACGGCTCGCGCGTCCGCGTGATGCCGGTCTTCGAGTTGCTGCGCAAGCAGCTCGACCGTGACTACACGCCGGAGCAGGTCCAGAAGATAACCGACGTCCACCCGGACGTGATTCGCAAGGTGGCCCGCAAGGCGGCCGCGAAGCGCACGGCCATCGGCATGGGCATGAACCTGTGCAAGTACTACCACGGCGACCTGGTGCAGCGGGCGATGCTGCTCCTGCTGGCGCTGACCAAGAACTGGGGCCGGCACGGCTCCGGCATCGGGAGCTGGTCGCCGGGCAACTTCGAGGGTCCCGGCATCTTCGGGATGAAGTCGAAGCCCGGTCCGGCCGAGACGCGGCGCGTGCTGGCGCAGCGCGACGCCGCCATCCCCCTGATGCGCGCCATGTACCCCGACTCGACCGACGAGATCGCGTCCATCGAAGGCGTCGTCAACGCCACCAGCATGGGCCTCAGCCACTACGTGCCGCCGGCGTGGATGTGGTACTACCACTCGGACTACCGCCAGCGCTGGAAGGTGCGCCAGTGGAACGACGCGTCGATGAAGCGTGAGTTCGACGATTACGTGGAGGAGGCGCTGGCTAACAACTGGTGGCAAGGCGTCGTGATGCCGCCTCCCGACAAGCCGCCGCGTGTCCTGTTCGAGGTCGGTGGCAACATGCTCCGGCGTCAGCGGGGCGGGCGCACTCACCTGCTGAGGACGCTCTGGCCCAAGGTAAGGCTCATCGTCAGCGTCGACTGGCGGATGAGCACCACGGGCATGCACTCCGACATCGTTCTGCCCGCGTCGCAGCACTACGAGAAGCCCAACTTCCACCTGGCGAGCCCGAGCCTGCTCCAACTCACGTTCTCTGATACCGCCGTCGAGCCGCTCGGCGAGTCGCTGTCGGAGTGGGAGATGTTCAAGATGCTGGCCGAGAAGGTCGAGGAGCGCGCCCGCAAGCGCGAGTTCTTCACCTACACCGACAGCAACGGCCGCGAGCGTAACCTCGATGGTATCGCCTACCGCTTCTCGCTCGGCCTGCAGACGGTGGACGAAGTGATTGAGGAGTGGATGCGCGACACGGCGATGGCTGGCAACGTGCCCGAGGGCGAAAACCTGAAGACCATGAAGAAGCGGGGCTACGCCATGTTCAGCGACATCGGCCACTCCGTCTTCATGCTCAACCAGGCGTCGGACATCGAACCGGGCAAGCCGTTCACGTCGCTCACCTGGCACACCGAGAAGATGCTGCCGTACCCGACGCTGACGCGCCGGGCGCAGTTCTACATCGACCACGACTGGTTCCTGGAGGCGGGCGAGGAGCTGCCCGTCCACAAAGAGAACCCGCCCATGGGCGGCGACCACCCGTTCGTGCTCACGTCGGGGCACAACCGCTGGTCGATCCACTCCATGAACATCACCAACAAGCTCCTCCTCCAGACCCACCGCGGCCGTCCGCACATGGTGATGAACACGGGCGACGCTCTGCGCCGTGGCATCGCCGACGGCGAGGAGGTGCGCGTATTCAACGACGTGGGCGAGTTCCTGGTGCCCGTGAAGCTCTCCGGGTCCGTGCGCCCCGGGCAGGTCATCGTCTACAACGGCTGGGACCCGTACCAGTTCCGGGGGTGGACAGGACCAATGGACGTAGAACCCGGCATGGTGAAGTGGTTACACTTCGCGGGCGGATACGGGCATCTGCGCTACTGGCCCATCCAGTGGCAGCCCGTGCAGGTGGACCGCGCCGTCCGCGTGGACGTGGAGAAGGTGCAGGGACGAGGCTCGTCATGGCCCGAAAGTCAGCAAAGAGCGGCAAAGGGAAGGGGCCGGCCCGCCCGCAGGGCAAGAGCAAGAAGCCGGTGAAGGAGCCGGCTACGCCGGAGTTCGTTCTCGGACCGTACGGCTTCCCCATGACCCGTGACGAGTTCGAGGCGCGGCAGGCGCGGCGCGGACAGACAGGTTGATCCCCTTCTGGGCCGTCGCGTCGTAAGATGCGGAGGCCCGGTTTCGTCTTGGTCCGGCGGGGCCGTAGTCCACCCTGCCGGCGATGTCTCATCATCACCTGGAAAGCGAGAGGAACGTGGAACTAAAGGAAGTCGTTGGCCGTCGGCGCACCATCCGGTTCTTTCTGCCGTTCAGGCCGGTGGAGCGGGAGAAAATCCAGAAGATGCTCCAGGGCGCCCGCCGGGCGTCGTGCGTCGGCAACGTCATGAACGTGCGCGGCATCGTCATCTGGCGCGAGAACGCCACGCCTGAGCTGATGCGCGCGCTGACGCCGCCTCTGGGCTACCAGCAGATGCAGACCGCCCCCGTGTTCATCCTCTGGTACAACGAGACCATGGCCTACGAGGTCAACAAGTGGATCGACGACCTCAACCGTCTGGCCGAGACGCGCCGCATCGGCACCAACGTCGAGGCCACGAAGGCTCAGATCGACAAAGGTCTGCGGCCGGCGTTCGGCGCGTCGTGGCAGCAGATGGCCGTGTCCCCGCTGGCCTACATGGACATCGGCCAGGCCATCGCTCAGGCGACGCTGGTCGCCTACGACGAGGGCCTGAGCACTTGCTGCATGAGCAGCCCCCGGCTCGAGGCCGTCGGCAAGCTGCTGAACCTCCCCGACACCGCCGTCCCCGTGTGCCTGCAGGCCGTCGGCTACTCTGCCGAGCAGTGGGAGGCAGGTGGACAGACGGTCAAGCCGCCCTTCGAGTCGATGTTCTACGAGGACCAGCACGGCAAGACCTTCAAACCAGACCCGGCCGTGGACGAAGAACTGAAGCGCGAGAAGTTGATCCAGACGCCGGCCCCGTTGTCGTGGCGCGAGGCCGAGCTGAAGTATCTTATGCAGGCGCTGGGCCTCGAGGAGCGCATCACCGCGTTCCCGCTGCCCGGCCAGCAGCCGCAGCAGGGCGGCCAGGGGTAGCCCGATGGCAGACCGTCCGGTGATTCCGATCCTCGATCAGGGGACGGGCCAGTACGTGAGGCCCGACCCCGACGGCTTCCGGCAGGTCATCCGCACCAAGGACCGCGGACTCGTCGACAAGCGGATGACCGAGCAGGAGGCCGTCTCCCGGTTCGTCAAGGACGGCGACTACCTTACGTACGACACCAACGTCTGGCGGCGCGGCCCCAGCTCGCTCATGCGGGAGGTCATCCGCCAGCGCAAAAAGAACCTCTGGGTCGCCGCCAAGTTCAGCATGCACGACGCGACGCTGCTGACCGCGGGCGGCTGCGTCAGCAACATCGACGTCGGCTGGATGGAGGTCGGCAAGGTCATCACCGAGGCCATGCATCGCGGCGAGGTGAAGCTGCACGAGTGGACCAACGGCGCTCTGGCGTACCGCCACCTGGCAGGGTCACTGGGCGTGCCGTTCCTGCCTCTGCGCTACGTGGGCGGCACAGACGTCTTCCGGCAGTCGGGCGCGAAGCTCATCGAAGACCCGTATACCGGGCAGCCCATCTGCCTCGTGCCCGCCGTGAACCCGGACGTGGCCCTCATCCACGTCAACCAGTGCGACATCTACGGAAACGCTCGCGTCTTCGGTCCGGGCCTCGCGCCGGTCGAGTCGGCCATGGCCTCGAAGCGGGTGATCATCTCGACGGAGGAGATCATCGACCCGGAGGAGATCCGCAAGCGCCCGGGCCAGACGACCATCCCCTACTACGCCGTCGACGCCGTCGTGTACGCGCCGTTCGGCTGCTATCCGGGCACCGTGCCCGGCCTCTACCTGGCCGACGTCCAGCACCTGATGGAGTACGGCATGGCGCAGGCGCAGGGGAAGATGGACGAGTACCTGGACAAGTGGGTGCACAGCGTCGCGTCACACACCGAGATGCTGGAGAAGCGCGTCGGCATGGAGAAGCTCAACCAGTTGCGCATGGGCGAGACGTTCCGGGAGGGGTACTACTCATGACAACGGCCCTTTCCTTCACCGACAACGAAGCGACCATCACCTACACGGCCCGGCTCATGGAGGAGGACAGGCTGTACTTCGTGGCCATCGGCGGGCCGCCGCTGCTGGCCATCCTCCAGGCGAAGTGTCTGCGCGCGCCGAAGATCGCGTACGTAGTCGAGGACGGCACCATCGCGCCCGAGATGCCCATACCGGCGCCGCCGTTCATGCTGGGCGCCGGCCTCGCGTCGCGCCGCGCCGTCGCCTGGACCGACATGAACACCGTCGACTTCCACGCCGGGCTCGGCTACATCGACTACGGCGTGCTGGCCGCGGTGCAGGTGGACCCCTACGGCAACTTCAACTCGACGTTTGTGGGCAAGGACTTCGACCGGCCAACGCGGCGTTTCGGCGGCCCCGGCGGCGCGAACGAGATCGCATCGCTCTGCTGGCGGACGATCCTCATGACCCGCCTGCAGAAGCGGAAGTTCGTCCCGAAGGTGGACTTCGTCTCGTCGCCGGGATACATCGACGGCCCCGGCGGCCGCGAGCGCGCCGGCCTGCCGGCGGGCACCGGACCCTATCGCGTGGTCACCGAGCGCGCCATCTTCGACTTCGACGAAGAGACCAGGCGCATGCGCTTGGCGGCGGTGGCACCCTGGAGTTCCGTCGAGGAGGTGCTCGCGGAGATGGACTTCGAGCCTGCCATAGCCTCGAACATAGAGAGCATCGACCCGCCGACAGAGGAGGAGCTGAGCGTCCTTCGCACGCAGGTCGACCCCAGCGGCCGCACCATCGCGGGCGACTGGGTCCAGCTCGAAGAGGAAGGCGGCAAGCTGCGGCGGGTGCGCGAAGAGGCCGCCAAAGGCGCCTGATTACACTGCGTGAGGCGTCCGTCCCCGCGAGGCGCACCACGCCTCGTAGTCGGGGACGTTCTCGCCGACTACCCAGAGGAAGTAGTACGCGCCAGTCTCACCCAGAAACCTGAACTGCCTGCGCAGGTCGGCGGCCGTCCCCTCGAACCCGCCGTGTGAGCGGAGGTAGTCGCGGAAGCTCCCGTGGCCCTCCTCCAGGTCGAGCATCCGGCGGGCGTTCTCCACAATGGCCTCGATCTTGCGGCGGTTCCGGATGACTCGCGGGTCGGTCGCCAGCGCCGCCAGGTCCTCGGAGGTGAGGCAGGCGACGGCCAGCGGTTCGAAGCCCCTGAATGCTTCGCGGATGCCGGGCCACTTGCCCTCGACCACCCGCCAGGAGATACCCGTCTGGAAGACGGCCTTGCTCATGACCTCGAGATAGTCGGCGAGACCCCGCGGTGTGATCCGTTCAGGCGCAGGCATGGCCTCTCTCCTACATGGGCCGCTTGAACTGCAGGAGTTGGAGCAGGTTGCCCTCCGGGTCCTTGAACGTCGCGATCATCGCGTCGCCCTGCTCGTTGGGCTCCTCGATGAACTCCACCCCGGCGCTCTTCAGGCGCGCCACGTCGGCGGCGATGTCGTCGGTGTCGAACCCGACGATGTGGCGTGCGGGATCCGTGTTTCGCCCGCTGACCTCGCTGTGCGTCCCGATGGCGACAGCGGGCGCGTTGGGATCGCCGAAAATGATGAATCCCGGCGTCTCCATCCCGATCGGCAGGCTCAGCGTGTCACGATAGAACGGCAGCAGGTTGCTCAAATTCTCGCTCCAGATAGATGAGACCCGCAGTCCCTTGATCATGCTGTTCTCCTTCGGCTCGGCTTCGACGGCGTGCGTGGTGCGGCGCTCTGCGATGCCAGCGAAGCCGCAACCTGCACGCCTCGCTGTACCCAGTCGGCGAGCGCCCCGTCATTTCGATACCCGTCCGGCCCGACATACACGAAGCCCTTTAGCGGGCGCCCGGTGAAGTCCATCGAGCGGGCATGAGGCTCGGCCAGCGCCGCAGCGTAGCGCTCGGGACCGACGCGAACGACCAAGTGTCCTCTCACGACGCCGCAGCACATGTTGCCGTGAAGCATGAAGCAGAGGCCCCCGAACATCTTCCGTTCCGTCAGCCCGTTGTGTCGGGCCAGGAGCCTGCGGACCCGGTCGGCGAGCTGTTCATCGTAGGCCATGCTCAGGCCGGGTACCCTTTCGCCCCTTGAAGGCCCTTGAGGCAGGAGATTTCACCGCAGTGAAGGTTCATATTCGTAATACACCCGGTGCACAGCAGCCAACTTACCGTCCGCTGGCCTTGTCCGAAGGCAGAGAGGTCAACAGAGCGATTCACGTCCTCGTCGGCCAGGGATGAGAGGTATTCGTCGGTGGCGGCATACACAGCCTGAGCGTATCGTCGCAGCGCTGTCAGATCGATCTGTCCCTCGCGAGCCCACTGGTCCCAGGGCGCGGGGGGCAGCGGAGGCGGTCCGCTTGTCCCCGTCTTGCCCGCCCAGCTACTGGCGAACAACGGAGCGCCGCCGTTGAGCAAACCGACGGTCATGTCCACGCTCATGACGGCATGTGCATAGTGCGCCCCTATGGGTAGGGCCTGGCCCACAGGAACCCAACCACTGTGCTCCTGCGTGACCTGCTGCATGGTTGCCTCCAGGAAGCCCCGCGCGTCCTGGATCTGCTGCTGAATCAGCGAAACCGCGTTCATGGTCGACTCCCTTTCGTTGTTGTGGGATAGCCGGGTCCCTAGCCCGCCTTCTCGTCCTCCTGCCAGAGCGCGAAGACGTTGCCCTCAGTGTCCTGGAACTGCGTGAACCAGCCCATGCCGGCCACGGGCGTCTTCGGCACGAGGACCGTCGCGCCCAGCGACTGCGCCCGGGCCGCGTACGCGTCGATGTCCTCCACGCCGACGTAGTTCGTGATGCCCTGGCCGGAGGCCTGGCGCTTCATCATGCCGCCGCCCAGCGAGTCCTCGCCGGTCTGGATGATCGTATAGTCTCCCATCTCCTGGAATGTCCAGCCGAACAGTTCGCCGTAGAACTTCCTGGCGCGGGCGACGTCGTCGGCCGGGATCTCGAAGTGGACGATGGTGTGAGGCATGGCTGACTCCTTTCCTGTGCCGGGTTCCGGATGGGATAGGAGAGATGCTATCTTAGAGATACTAAAGTCGTCAAGAGGCGCTCGTGGCGGCCCGCGCAGGCACTCGCGTGCATCGTCGTCATTGTCGTCTCTTCCTTACTCGTCTGCCGGGGCTGGCGTGATGGCGAACCCTGGTAGCGGCGCGGTCCTCAACCGGGCGCGCAGCAGCAGCGCCACTGTCAAAGCCAGCCCGCTGAGGCAGACGGCGCCCGCGACGACGAAGACGCCCCGCAAACCATCGACCAGAGCCAGTGACGCCAGACGGTGAATCTCCGCCGCCAGGTCGGGAGGAAGCGCCAGATCGCCCAGCCCGCTCCGTTGCGCCGCTCGCGTCTCGAACTCGCGTTGGACGGTCTCCCGCAGGCCCTCGTCGATGACGGCGCTGCCAGACAGCGCGTTCGCGAAAGCTGGCGCCATTCGCTCCTGCAGCACGGCGCCGAGAGAGGAGATGCCCATGACGGCTGCTACCTGGCGCACCGTGTTAAAGACGCCAGCGCCGATGCCAGCGTCGCGGTCGGCGATGGTGCCCATCGCGAGATCGGTCAGCGTAGGTACGGCGAGGCCAAAGCCGACGCCGGTGAACGACGACAGCAGGACGAGCTGGCGGTACATCCAGTCCGTATCGACGTTCGAGGTCACGAGCACGCCGGCGGCCACAATGATGATGCCGGCCACACTGACGGGCGATGGGCCTATCCGGCGGGAAGCCAGGCCGGCCAGGGGCGCCACCAGGAACGCGGTGAAGGGGCCGGGCGAGAGCGCCAGCGATGCCCTGAGAATCGAGTACTCCTTCACGACCTCGAGATAGACGGGCAGGAAGAAGAAGATAGAGATGAAGGCGAACATTGCGCCGAACCAGCCGGCCGAGGCCGCAGCGAAACGGTGGTTGCGGAAGTACCCCAACGGCACCATCGGCGCCGCGACGACGGACTCGATGAGAAGGAACGCCAGGAGAAGCAGCCCGGACGCTGCGAGCAGAGCGACGATGGGCGTCGAACTCCAGCCCCACTGCTGGCCCTCCAAGAGACCCAGCGAGAGCAAGGCCAGGCCCGTGACGATGGTGACCAGCCCCGCCCAATCGAGCTTCGCGCCAGCGACGGTCTGGCCGCGACGCTCTTCGACCGTCCAAATCAGGAGCGGGAGCGCGAGCGCCGCGATAGGCACGTTGACTATGAAGACCCATCGCCACGTAGACACCTCGGTCAGGACGCCGCCCAGGGAGGGGCCTGCGGCCAGCGCCAGTCCCCCGATGGCGCCCCACAGCGACCAGCCGAGAGTCTTCTTGTCCTCAGGCAGCACGTAGGAGAGGATCGCCAGGGAGAGCGTAACCATCGCGGCGCCGCCCAACCCCTGCACAGCGCGGAAGGCCACGAGCGTGCCGATGGTGGGCGCCAGGCCGCAGAGCAGCGACGCGATGGCAAAGACCGCCATGCCGACCCCGAAGACGCGCTTGCGGCCGATCAGGTCGCCCAGCTTCCCTGCCGGAATGATCATGGCCGCGGTGGCAAGGGTATAGGCATTAATCACCCACGAGGACGCGGCGAACTCGGCGTTGAACGCACGGCCGATTTCCGGGAGAACGATGGCGACGATTGACAGGTCGAGCAGGCCAATGAACAGGCCCGCCGCGACCGCGGCGAGGGCGAGCGTCAGGCGCAGGGGTGAGGTCGAGGATGGCATGGCAGCCCCCGGAGATGGTACAGTGACTCTGGTTTGAGATAGAAAGGATAGTATCTTTTAGATATCGACTTGTCAAGAGGGGGGCTCGTGGCCAGGACCAAGCACTACCAGCACTTCTGTCCCGTGGCGCGGTCGCTGGAGATGATCGGTGAGAAGTGGTCGCTGCTCATCGTCCGCGATCTCCTCATGGGACCCCAGCGCTTCACCGACCTCCTGCGGTATCTGTCCGATATCACACCGAAGTGGCTGACCCTGCGCCTGCGCGACCTGGAGGCGGCGGGCATCGTCGAGCGCGATAGCCAGGCCGGCCGCCGCGAGGTGTGGTACCGGCTGACCGCCAAAGGGCGGAATCTGGCTCCCGTTGTCGAGGCGCTGGCCATGTGGGGCATGCAATACGCCATGAGGCCGCCGCTGCCGGGAGAGGCCGTGCATCCCGAGCAATCGATCCTGGCGGTCACGATCTCGCTGAACCACCGCGGCGTCCGGCTATCCCGGTCGGCGACGTGGGTCGTGCGGTTCCAGGGCGGTGGTACGCGCACCATCCGGTTCGATGGCGCGCGATGGTCGGCTGAGGCAGGCGAAGCAGAAGCGGATGTCGCCGTGACCGCCACGACGGAGGCGTGGATCGGATTCCTGACCGCCGCGCCCGAAGAGCGCCGCCGTCGCGTGGACGATCTGCATATCGAGGGGGAGCAGCGTCGGGTGGAGGAGTTCCTGGCGACGTTCATGGCTTCGGCCCGGTCGCCGTCGTAACACGTGGGGTAGCTGGCATAGTCGGCCGGGCGCGTGCCGCTGCTGGTCGAAGTACCGCCTGGTCTCATTCGCCGCCGTGACATCTCCCCGCAGCCCCGCGACTTTCGTGTGATACACAGATTCGTCAGCAGTTCGCGCCGATCGTGACGTGCCTCACGGGCCGATTGTGAAGTTGTTCTTCGACACGGTCCGGGTTCGATTTCAGACCGCGCGGCGCCGTGACGCTGCCGTGACGTCTGGTGCGCGCGCTGTGAGGTTGGCGTGACGGGCGAACCTCACCGGTCGAAGACTCGACTCTGGCGAGAGGCGAGTCGCCTTCGGAGACTGGCGCGGGCTAGCTTTCGCGCAGCGCGGTGACCTGAAGCTTGTTGCCCCAGCGGCCGATGGCGGCGTCGGACAGCCGCGCCGCGCCGCGATAGAGCGCTTCGAGGACGGGTAGCGACGCGGCCCGCATGAGCGGCCCCGGCCGGTGCCGGTAGTACATCAGATAGCGGCGGGCGCGCACGTTGGTAAAGCCTGCGCTCGCCAGCTCGCGCGCCACCTCGCTCGCCCGGAGGCGCGCCACGCGGTTGCCCGCGGCCTCGGCGTTGGCCGCCATGCCCAAACGCACCGCGATCTGCGTGCCGAAGGCGTCGGCCGGCTCGTTGATGCTGACGCCCTGCCGCGCTACGCGGGCCAGTTCGCCGATGCCGTGCCGGGGATCATCCAGATGATGGAGCCCGTCGTGCACGTAGGCGTAGTCAGCCGCGCCGCTGCGCACGGGGAGGCTCTCGACGTCGCCGACCACGGTCAGGTATTCGAGGCCGCGCCGCCGCGCCCGTTCGCGGGCCCGCCGCGCGCATCCCTCGGAGATATCGATGGCGATGACGCGCGCTCCCTGGCGGGCGAGGAACTCGGCCTCCATGCCGCTGCCGCAGCAGACGTCGACGACGACGGCGTCGCGCAGGGAGGGCAACGCCTCGATGCTCCGGCGAAACTTCTCGCCGATGAGCCAGCGGTAGACCGCCGGCGTCCCGGCCGGCCGCTCGATCTCGAAGTCCTCCGCCACGCTGCGGTCGAAGTACGCGGCCTGACGCCGCTTGTGGTCGTGCCCGTCGTGGTGGTCCAGCTCGTCGTGGATGGACGACACGTCGGCGCCGGGTGGCAGCAGGCTGGGCACGCCGTCGCGCACAGGATAGGCCGCGCCGCAGCGGCCGCACGTCACCGTCCCGTCGATCAGGCCGTCGTCGAGGCCCGCGAGGTCGCCGTCCCTGCAGACCGGGCAGGTGAGCAAGCGCGTGAGGTCAGCGAGCACGGGCGTCCTCCAGCCGAAGAGCGCTGGCCCGCGCATCCCCTCCTGGCAGGATGGCGCGCTCGTACATCTCGGCCCAGCGGGGCGCGACGGCGCTCCAGTCGTAGCGCCGGGCGAACACGCGAGCCCGCTCGCCGAGCGTGTCGCGCCGGGCTTCGTCGCGCAGGAGGGCGGCGATAGCGCTTGCGAAGGCGCCGGGGGTGAGGTCCGCAACTACGCCTGCGTCCGCGGACTGGACCGCGGACGACAGGTTGACGGCGGGCGAGATGACTGTCGCCAGGCCCGCGGCCATCGCTTCGACCACGGCGACTCCGAAGTTCTCGGTGTGCGAGGGCAGGGCCCAGACCGAGGCGGCAGCCAGCGCGGCGAGCTTGTCGTCGCCGCGCAGCATGCCGGTGAAGACCACGCGATCGGCGACGCCCTCGCGTCGCGCCAGGTTCTCCAGAGGCTTCGTCAGGCCCTCGTCGTCGGGACCGGCGATCACAAGCCACGCGTCGGGCGTGGAGCCGTGAACGAGAGCGAAGGCTCGAACCAGGATGTCGAGTCCCTTCTTGTGCGACAGCCGTCCCAGGTAGAGGACGACTGGCCCTTCGTCCCCACCGAGGTAGCGCCAGCGGAACCGCTCGGCCGGAGGCAGCGTCTGGAAGCGATCCCAGCGGATGCCGTTAGGGGCCACGCCAGTGGGCGCAGCGAACCCTAGGCCGGCCGCAAGCTGCGCCTCTTCCGGCGTCTTGTAGTGGATGGCGGCGGCGCGGTCGAGCATCGCGCGGTGCCAGAGAAGGTTGTTTACAGCTTTCACCGCACGACTTCGCCTTCGCAGGTGAGGATCAAGGGCGCCGCAGGGCGACACGACGTACGGCACGCCGCTCCTGACCGTTTCGCGATACGCGGCGAACGGAGGGTGCAGGAACAACATGTGTATGTGTATGACGTCGCACCGCGCCACCTCTGACTTCAGAGCCTGGCGTAGAGCCGGCGAATAAGCGAGCCGGTACGGCCATCGCACGGGCAACAACCGTACGTCCAACTGCCCGGCGCCGTCGGGCAGATCGGCGGCGGTCACCCTGGAGGGCTTCCTGCAAGTGGGTGGCTCCGCCGAGTCTGTGGCGAAAATGACAGACTCCACGCCCTGCGCTCGCAGCGCCAGCGACGCCTCGACGACGCTGACGGCGGGGCCGCCGATGCGCGCGGAGAGCGACGGTATGACGTGCAGCACCCTCATGCCGTCCGCCTCTCGCGGGCGCCGGCCGCTTCTTCCGCCTCGGCCGCGACCGTCTCATAGACGCGGGCGTAGCCAGCGATGGCGCGCTCCCACGTGAACCCGGCGGCGCGCTTCAACCCGCGCCAGCGCAGCGTCGCCGCCAGGTCGTCTGACGTCAGAGCAGCGCGCAGCGCCGACGCCAGACCGTCTACGTCGTCCGCGGGCGCGGCGAGGCCGGCGTCGCCCACGAGTTCCGAGAGAGCCGCGCAGTCCGAGACGACGACCGGCGTACCGCAGGCCATCGCTTCCAGCGCGGGCCAGCCGAAGCCCTCGTAGTGCGACGGGAAGAGGAGGGCGTCGCAGGCGTTGTACAACTCGACCAGGCGCTCGTCGCTCACGATCCCGCACTCGACAACGGCTCCGGCAATGCCCAGGGACCGGGCGAGGTTGGCTTGAGCTTCGTTCAGCGGCCGACCGGCGCGCGCAAGCGTTACGTCCATGCCGCACAGGCGCAGCGCCGCGATAACCCGGAGCGTGCCGTCCACGTTCTTGTAGGGATTCCCCGTGGATACATGCAGGACCGCATACTGTCCCGCCGCTGGCAGCGTCTTCCGCAGTTCGCGGCGCGCCGCTTCGCCCACGAAGCGGAAGTGGGGCGCGACCCCGTAGGGAACCAGCGCGACGCGCTCCGGGAGAGCGCCCAGAAGGCGCACGACGTCGCTTCTGGTGCTCTCGGTCGCGCAGATGACGCGGGCAGCGCGGCATAAGAACGAGACGCTCCAGCGGAAGCGCTGCAGCGTCGGCCACGGTGGGCGGAAACCCGCGTCGCCCTCGGCGGCGCGCAGGAGCGTCAGGTCGTGGCACGTCACGACCGTCCGCTCGCCCGGCAGGAACGCGGCGACGTGCGCGTAGCCGTGGTCGGCGACGTGGTACACGTCGGCCCTCGTGCCTCGGACGCTCAGGGGGTAGCGGACGAAGCGCGCGAGATAGCTGTCGACGCGGGCGAAAGCCCCGGTCGTTTGACCGAGCAGGGGCCGCACCGTCGTGGCCGAGAGGCGGATCGACGGATGGCTGGCGAATCCACGTTCGAGCCCTTCGGCAAAGCGCTCCATGGAGAGAAGCCGCTGCTCCGGCATGTCGCGCAAGAGCAGGACATCGCGTTTCGCCGCCGGCGGCGAGTCCATGAGTCTGGTGACGTCGATCATTTCCGCGCCTTCAGCTCCCAGCTCGACGCCCAGAGCCCGTGCAGGCCGGGAATCATCAACAGCGCCGGTACCAGCGACCGGAAGCCCAGACGTTCCGACAGCGGCACGGCGCCCATCTTCCACATGGCCTCGACCGTCAACCCGGCGTCCTCCAGCAGCGCCCGCGCGGCGCCTCGCGAAAAGCCGCGAACGTGCGTGTAGTCGGCCCACACGCGCTTCGGTATGTCCATGACCACCGACGCCACCAGCACGCCGCCCGGGCGCAGTACGCGGTAGATCTCCCGGGCGAGGCTGCCGGCGTCCTGCACGTGCTCGAAGATGTCTTTCGCGAGGACGGCGTCGAAGGCCGCATCGGCGTAGGGCAGGGGACCGCGTTCGACGTCGTGAACGACCGCCCGCTCCCACCGGCAAGCGATTTCGACGGCTCCAGCGTCGATGTCGACGCCGTGCACTTCGACGCCGTCGTGAGAGCGATAGCGACCCAGCTCGCCGGTTCCGCAACCCACGTCGAGCACCACGCGCGCGTCGCCGAACTCGCGCCAGTAGCGCCGGGCGAGCGACGGAGCGAGGCCGCGATCGCGGTAGTACACCTGCTTGGCGACGGTGTTCATGCGCTCACCAGCTCCGGTTTGCGGACGGGCCTCCGCCCCCGCGCCAGGCTCGCCGAGATGATGCCGTCGGCGCAGGCCTCGACGCTGTAGCGCTCGATGAGGCTCAGGCTGCGCGAGCCGAAACGCCAGCGCAGCGCGGGGTCCATCACGAGGGTTCTGATGGCCTGCGCCAGTTCGCGGCTGCTGTCGCGCACGACGAAGCCGTTTTCGCCAGGCTGCACCAGGTCCGCCGCGCAGCCCACCTTGTCCGTTACGACAACGGGCAGGCCGAAGTTCATCGCCTCGTTCACCACGAGCCCCCACGTCTCGTGGAGACGCGACGGGAGGACAAAGACGTCGGCGGCCGTGTACGCCCGGGGCAGTTCGCTCTGGTTCAGGAAGCCCGCGAACAGAACGTCTGGGATTCCTTTCCGGCGGACCAGCTCCTCGGCTGCCGGCCGCAACGGGCCATCGCCAGCGATCAGCAGCCAGCAGGGTGTCGCAGCCCGTACGCAGGAGAACGCCTCGATGAGCGCGAGCGGCTGCTTCTTCTCGACGAGCTTGCCCGTGAACAGAACCACCGGCGCGTCGCCGGTGATCCCGAAGGATTCTCTGACCTCCCGGCGCCGGGGGGCGAGTTCGCGCGCCCGCTCCTGGAAGAAGGCGTTGTCCACGCAGTACGGAGCGGAGAAGAGGCGCTCAGATGGCATACCGTAGCGCAGAAAGTGACGGCGATTCTGCTCGCCTATGTACAGGCCCGACGACATGCCGACCAGCGCGCGCAGCGCGATGGCTTTAGCCGCGCTCCTGGGCCACAGCCGCTTGTGGAGCAGCGTCTGCTCGTCGCGGATTAGGACCGTCGCTCCCCGGGCGCGCGCGGCGAGAGCGGCGAGCCAGGTGGTGGCGTGCATGTACCCGTGCGCCCACACGACGTCGTACCCGCGCGTGGCGATCTCTCGGACGATGTCGAGGTTCGGGCGCCACATCATGCCGTCACTGGCGGGCGCGCCGTGCGCGCTGGGCATCATCCGGTAGCGGTAGCCGTCGAGAAGCGGAGTGTCCCACTCGACGGCCCGGCCAAACCCGGCGTCGTGGAACGCCCGAACGGAGACGTCGGAATAGAAGTACACCGTGAGGTCGATTCCGGGACGCGACGCCAGCTCGCGGTACAGCGGCGCGAAGTACTGAATGGGGTGCGATACGAGGTGCGCGATGCGGATGGGCCGGTTCATGCCATGCTCCTCACGTCGCCCGGGCGAGCGCTTGCGCTGCCACGTCGCGTTGGCCCATCGCTGCCGGACGCCACGCGCGGAGGCGCACGGCGCCGGTCAGGAGCAGGACGGCCAGCGCCATCGCGCCGCGCTGCAGCAGGAAGACCTCGTTGCGCGCGACCGTCTCCTCGATGCCCGGCAGGGCAGTGGCCAGCACGACCACGTACAGGAAAACGCTGGCGATGGTTGGTTCGCTGGACGACACGAGCCAGCGGTGAGCGAGACGCAGGCCGAATCCGAAGAGCGCCCATCCGCCAACGACGCCGGCAAGACCGAAGTTCATGTACAGGTCGCCGGTGGTGGACGGGTAGATGGGGCTGGCCTGGTATGCAGGCGCCCACGCGTATTCGTACGTGAACACGTCTACGGCATCGGAGACGGGCTTCGCCGGCCAGACGAACGACGGAGCGAAAGCGCCGAGAGGGGCGAGGAGGTAGTCCTTGCCCCCACGGTATCCACCGGCTTCCGGCGTGTATTCGACGGCCAGCGCCACCGATTCCACCGTCGTCGTTCGCCGCATCAACTCGTCGAGCGTGTACTTGCCGGTCATCAGCTCTCGCCAGTGATCGCTTACCTCCGCCGGAGTGCGCGCGACTCCTTCGAGAATCACGCCAGCGCTCATCCCGCGCTTCTCGATCAGTTCGTTCTGGGCGTGCCGGTTGAGATTTACGGCGGGCAGCGCTACGAACAGAAAGACAAGGGCGCAAAGGCCCAGTAGACGCCAGTCGACGCGCCAGCCGCCGTAGTGCAGCGAGGCCACGACGGCGAACGCGACCATCAGCAGGTGCGTCTTCTGTCCGGCGACCAGCGCGAACGTGGCCTCGGCGGCCGTCAGCGCGAGCGCGATCGCCAGCCAGCGCCGCTCTCGCGTTTGCGCGGCGACGGCGAGCGCCAGCGCGCAGGCCGCGAAGGCCAGAAAGCCGGCGCTGACGGCGGCCGTGGAAGAGACATCAGCTTCTCTGAAGTTGAGTTTCGTGTAGTTGCCGGCGTACACGCCGGCGGCGCGCGCGATCCAGCCCGCCAGCGAGACGCAGACGACCATCGCGGGCGAAACCGCCTCGCCCTTCGCCGGCTGGGCCGGGAGGGCGGCGCGCAGCCGGTCAAGCCACCTACACCTGTGCGCGAAGAAGTAGCCCGCCACGAATGCGGCCAGCGCCGCCTGTGTTACCCACTGCCCGGTGGCGAGGGCGTCGCGAACCGGACGGTGGACGTAGTACATGACGGCCGCCGGCTCGAACGCCACGTAGTAGCCGCGGACGACCCAGTAGAACGCGATGGCGGCGAGAACCAGGAATACCGGCGCCAGGATGTCGCGTCCGTGGGCTCGCAGCGCCAGCGCGAAGGTGAGCGCGACGGCGGCGGCCAGGACGGTCGTAATGGCATACAGCGCGCGAAGATCCGCATCGACGCGCGTGGCGCCGAGCGCCAGCGCCGCGATAGCGGCGGCGGGGAGAGCGATGCGCAGCGCGCGCGTCCTGACGAGAGAGAGCGCCGTCATGGCCGTTGCCCCGCCCGCGCCGGAGACGATGCCACAGCCGCGAGCGCCGTTCCCGTTGATACCTCGACGTCTTCTGCTGCTGGCCACAGGCGCAGCGTCACTGCCCGCGCGCGCTCCAGAAGGCGCACGTTGTCCAGCGCCGCCAGTGCCAGCGCATAAGCGACGGTGAGCGTGCCTCCGGCCACCAGCAGCCGCTGGAAGTCGCCCTCAGCGCTGCCGCGTGCGACGGCTGCGAGCGCGGTCGCGACGGCGGCGGCGGCCAGCGGCGGCGCGAAGTCCTGCGCGGCGATGATCACGAACCGCCGGGCGTAGCGGACGATGCATGCGAATCCGATGACCATTCCGCCAGCCACGGCGACGCTCGCGCCCACGCCGCCCCAAAGCGCCACGGCGATGGCCGTCGCCGGCAGGAAGAACGCGAGTTGGACCACTCGCGTCACTAGCACCTGACGCAGCGCGCCGTTGGCGACAAGCAGCACGCGCATGTGGTCGAAGAGCGGGAGGATCAGCGCGTAGACGCTGAGCCAGCGCAGCATGTTCGCCGCCTCGCGCCAGCGCTCCCCGAACAGCACCGACAGAAGTTCGCCCGGCAGCACGAGGAACAGCGCCGCCAGGGGCGCGACGGCCCGCGTCAGGAAGAAGGTGACCATGCTGAACGCATGGCTGGTGCGCTCGCGATCGCCCTGGATGCGCGCGTATGTGGCCATGGGAAGCTGCTGCAGCACGGGTCCGTACAGCTTGTTGCCCGTCTCGGTCAGTATGTATGCCTGGTTGTAGAGGCCGAGCTGCCGCGCGCCTGAGACGACGCCCACCACCATGTTGTCGTAGCGGTGAAAGAGCATTTCGCCGAGACGCGAGCCCAGCATCTGCGCGCCGAAGACCATCAACTCCCGCGCCTTGCGCAGGCTGAACGACCGGCCAGGCCATCGATGCGAGAAGACGGCGGCCAGCGCGAAACCGGCGACGCTCACGCCGATGTCGCGCGACGCCAGCGCCCACATGCCCGCGCCCGCGCGCGCCAGCGCCACGGCGAGGACCGCCGCCGCGACGACGCTCGCGAGCTGGATAAGCGAGAACCGTCCGTAGGCGAAGCGGCGCTCGAGGTCGGCGACGAACCAGCCGCCGAGCAGCGCCACCACGCGTCCGCCGACGATGGCGTAGAAGACAATCCCGATCTCCAGCGACTCCAGCTTCCAGAGGCCGAACGCCACGGGCGCGCTCACCAGCAGTAGCACAGCCCCGATGCCGGCCAGCAGCGCCAGCGCGGTGTCGAACGCCTCGCGCGCCGTGTCTTCCGGCTCGCGGATGAGGGCGATGGGCAGGCTCCAGGCGCCTACGAGGAACATGAACTCCGCCACGGCGATGGCGAACACCACCTTGCCGAAGTCGGTCGGTCCCAGCTCCCTCGCCAGGACCAGCGTGGACGTGAACGATATCGCGTAGGCGAGCAGGTTGGCGCCCGACAGAAAAGCCGCCCCGCGCGTGGCTACCCGGCCGAGGTTCATGCTGTCCTCCCGCGCAGGGTCTCGCGCGCTGTACCGGCCACGGCGTAGGCGGCGGTGGAAGCGGGTAGTTCCGATGGCGCGGGCCTGGGCCGCAACCAGGCGGTGGCGGCGAACGTCAGCAGGTCCTTCTCCGCGAATCGCGACCGCAGCGCCTGCCACACGTCCGGGCGCTCGCGCTTGAATCGCAAAGCCCGCGGCGAGACGTGGACGATCACGTGCGCCAGGTCGAAGTGGCGGCGGAAGGCGGTTAGATACTCGTCGTACGTGCGGCGGCTGAACATCCGGTTGCGGAGGAAGAACAGTCCCTGCTCGCGCTCGAACGGTATCCCGCGGGCCTCGAGATAGGCCTCGAACTCCTCATCGGTCATCCGCAGGTGCTCGAACGAGCCCAGATAGTGCGCGCCGCCGTACGTGAAGTACAGCGGTCCGAAGTTGGCGAAGACGAGCCCGCCGGGGCGCACGACGCGCGCCATCTCGGCGACCGCGCACTCGACGCCGTCCACGTGCTCCAGGAGCGCGGTCGACGTCACCAGGTCGAACGAGTGGTCGGCGAACGCGAGGCGGCGCGCGTCCATGCGGGCGAAGGCGACGCCCTTGTGAGTCCGCCAACTGCCCGGCGCGCCGAAGAAGTCGATCGCCGTGAGCGAGCGCGGACGCTGACGCTCCCAGAGCCCCAGTTCGTCGCCGTGGCCGGCGCCCAGAACAAGGATGTCCGCGCCCTCGAGACGCAGGAGTCTGCGGGTGCGGCGCAGGTGGGCCTCGGGCTCGTTGCCCCGGCCGGACAGGAACACTTCGTCAAACTCCATTTCGGCCAGGTGGGGCGCGACGCGGAGGTAGAAGAACCGGCGGTTGCGCAGCCAGTTCAACGCCGGGTACGCCGACCGCACGGCGCGGGTCAGGCCCGGACAGCGCTTCGCCATGCGCTTAAGTCGCTCTGGCATATTCCTCCGCCCTCGCTGCGCTGCCGAAGCCCAGACGCGCGTAGACCTCACGGTCGAGCGACGCGCCGTATTCCTTCCACGTGCGGCGTTCCGCCTTCGCCCGCGCCGCCGCGCCCATGCGCTGGCGCAGCCGCGCGTCGGCAACCAGGACGTCCAGCCGGTCCAACAGGGCGTCCGCATCGCGCGCGGGCACGACGAAGCCATCGACGCCGTCGTCCACGATGTCGGCGCTCCCCGCATGGCCGGACACGACGACAGGCAGGCCCGCGGCCATCGCCTCGACGGTGACGAGTCCGAATCCGTCCTCGACTGACGGCAGGACGAACACGTCGGCCGAGGCGTACTCGGCGGCGAGGTCCGCGCCCGCCTTCGGCCCGGCCAGTTCGACGCCGGGTGGTAGAGGGCCAAGCCTGGCCATGAGCCTGCGGTCGGCCGGCCCCACGAGCCGCAGCGTCGCCGGCGTTCGAAGCCGTCCGAACGCCTGTAGCAGGTACGGGATGCCCTTCCGTACCCCGATCTGTCCGACGAAAAGGATGCGCGGTGTCTGGCGCAGGGCGCGCAGTCCGTCGCGGGACGTGTGAGTGGTCCGGGGCAGCGCCGTCTCGGCGACAATCGAGAGCTTCGACGCCGGCACGCCGGCCTCGACGAACGTCCTGTACACGAAGCGCGACGGCACGACGATGGCGTCCGCTTCCTCGTACTCGCGCAGCGTGCGGGCGATGACGCCGGGATGGGTAGAGGGCGGCGCGACGCCGAACTTCGCGCTCTCCTCGCGCAACAGCCGGTCCTGCGCGACGATGTGCGCCGAGCCGGTCTGCAGCACTGCGGGCAGGCCACGCCGGCGCGCTGCGCGGATGCCGTGCAGGGCAGCGCTGGCCCAGCCGTTGAACACATCGGCGTTGCCCAGCAGCCGGGACGCCGCCAGATCAAACAGCGCGCTGAAGAAGAGCTGGTTTGGCCCCTGAGCGAGGCCCGGGCCGAACCGCTGAACAGTGTGGTTCCATCCGCCGAGAGGCCAGAGCGCCCGCGTCCGCGACCGCGCGACGCCGAAGCGCCGGGTGCGGCCGTAGGGCAGGGGCGTGATGATACGGTCGAGGCGGTGCTCCGCCTCGAGATAGCGCGCCCAGAGGAAGGCGGGCTGGAACGCCCCCGGAACCGAAATGGTGATCCTCATGCCACCGTCCCTGCTCTCTGCTCTCTACCTGCAGACACTCACGTCGCGTGATCGTTCGTCAGCCACAATCGGACCAGCGTTTCCCACTCACCGGCGCGATGAGCGAGCGTACGGACGTGGTACAGCGCCCAGAAGGCGGGCAGGTCCCGCCAGCCTCGCGCCGAGCGCCGCGCCCGCCGGGCGACGGCGATGGCGTTGGGGGCAATCAGCGCCGCGACCGCCAGGGACCACGCCGACGCTAGAACGCGCCGCAGCGTCGTCATCGCGAGCGATCGCCCACGCAGGCGCGCCTCGGCGTACGGGACGGCGTTCCCGCGCCAGCGCCACTGACGCCAGAAGCCGCGCCACGCGGCGGGCACGCGATGGGGTACGACGATGCTAAAGTCGCCCTTCCAGGCGCAGCCCCGCTCCAAGAGCCGTTGGGTGAAAACGACATCCTCGCCGCCCATGCCCGGTATCTCCTCCGGGAACAGAGCCGCCAGAGCCGCCTCACGCCGGCAGGAGAAGCCCTCGGTCCAGCCGACGTTTCCCCGCCGGTTGCCGCCGTAGACCTCCTCGTGATCGGCCTGAACAAAGCGGCCGAATACGCTTTCGACGTTGGCAACGCGGGACTCGACGGACACGCAGTCGTAGCCCTCGCGGTACAGAGGCGCCAGCCGGCGCAGGAAGTCCGGCTCCGGCGATACGTCGGCGTTCAGGATGACGAAGATGTCGCCGGTCGCGGCGCGCAGGCCCGTGTTGCGAGCGGCCGCGACTCCGCGACGCCTGCCCTCCTCGATCACCCGCACGCGCGGATCGGCGGCCGCCCGCCGCCACAGGATGTCGAGCGTGCCGTCCGTCGACCCGCCGTCGATCACGATGACCTCCGTGGGCGAGACGTCCTGGTTCAGCGCGGCGTCCAGCGTCGCCTCGATGTCTTCCGCCTCGTTGTACGTGGGTATGACGAACGAAAACGCCAATTCGGGGCGCTGTCGCCTGGAGGCGGCGTCTCGTCCTTCGCCGACGCTGAGTTGGGTCACACCTGAGCCTCACTCACCGCAAGCCCGACGCTCTCGTCAGATCGCCGGAAGTACGCCACCGTCTCGCTCAGCCCCTGAGCGAGGCCCACCTGCGGCTGCCAGCCGTAGCGCTCGCGCATGCGGCGGATATCGGGGCGCCGCCGCGCCGGGTCGTCGGTCACCGGCGGCAGATGCGCGACGTCGAGGCCGACGCCTGCGGCGCGGGCGATCTCGTGCGCCAGTTCCAGCATCGTGACTTCGTGAGGATTGCCGATGTTGAACACGCAACCGTCCGACTCGCGGTCCATCGCCACCAGCAGCAGTCCTTCGACGAGGTCCGATATGTAGCAGAACGACCGCGTCTGCCGTCCGTCACCGAAGATGGGGAGAGGGCGTCCATCGAGCGCGGCGCTGATGAACTCGGGCACGACGCGGCCGTCGTCGGTGTTCATGCGCGGGCCGTAGGTGTTGAAGATGCGGACGATGGTGGCGTTGACGCCGCGCGCCTGCCGGTAGCTGAACGTCAGCGCCTCGCCGAAGCGCTTTGACTCGTCGTAGCAGGCTCGGGGGCCGATGGGGTTGACGTTACCCCAGTAGGTCTCCCTCTGCGGGTGCTCCAGCGGGTCGCCGTACACCTCGGAGGTGGACGCGAACACGAAGCGCGCGCCGCTGGCCGAGGCCAGTTCCAGCAGGCGCTGCGTCCCCGCAGAGTTGGCCCACATCGTCTCCAAAGGGTACTGCTGGTAGTGGACGGGGCTGGCCGGCGACGCCAGGTGCAGGATCAGGTCGACAGAATCCTTCGGCGCGCGCGCGACGTCCTCGTGTACGAAGGTGAACGACGGCGTTCCTTCGAGCCCGGCGATGTTCTCACGCCGCCCTGTCAGAAGGTTGTCCACGCACGTGACTTCGTGGCCGCGCGCGATGAGTTCGTCGCACACGTGGCTGCCGATGAATCCCGCGCCGCCCGCGACCAGCACTCGCATCCCTTCGTCCTCCAACTGAGCCGCCTGCTCGTCGGCCTGCCGGGGCCGCGAGCAGAGCTGACTTCTAAGGCCTTCCCTGTATGGAGACGGGACGCGCGGCGTACCGTCCGGGGGACAGCGGCGGAACCGCCACCTGCCCACTCGCCAGGTCTTGGAATTCATAGGGCACAGGCAAGGCGTCCAGCGTTTCCCGCGCGGCCAGCGGGGAGTGGATCTCGATGAGGATCAACGGCCGGTGAGCCTCGATGGTGCGGGCGGCGCCGCGGATTACGCGTCCCTCGGCCCCTTCGACGTCGATCTTGATGACGTCGGGCGGGCGGGCGCCGCCGGCCACGAAGGCGTCGATGGTGCGGGTCTGGACGGGCAGGACGTGTTCGACCGTGCGAAGATCGGCGCCTCCCAAGGATCCCATGAGGCTGGAGCCAGACGCCACGAAGGCGGCGCTACCGTCTTCATCGCTCACGGCCGCGGCGATCACGTCGGCGTTCGCGCACTCGTTGGCGTCGAGGTTGGCTTGGAGACGCGAGACGTTAGCGGGAAGCGGCTCGAAGGCGTACACAAAGCCCTCGCCGCCTGCGCATCGGCTGAACAGCAGAGTGAAGAAGCCTGCGTGCGCGCCGACGTCGTACACAGTCGCGCCCTCGATGACGTTAGCGGCGATGAAGCGCTGTGTCTCGTTCTCGCACGTGCCGAGCCAGTAGTACTTCTCGCACGACAGGTCGACGAGGAAGCGAGCTCCCTCGAGCGTCCCGCCCGCGATGGTGACCCACACGGGTCCGGCGGGCGCCGAGTCCGACAGTGTCTGGCGCAGACGAGGAACGAAGGGCAGGCCGTAGACGAAGCGTGTCGCGCTGCCGGGGAGCGCGCGGCGCACGTATTCGACCACGCGAAACAGCAGGGGAAGCCGGCGGCTGGAGTTGGCCAGCGAAGGTACGGTTGCCGGGCTGACGGTCATTCTGTCACCTCACGCTACCCGCGCGCGATCGTCTGACCGCCCGGACCAGCGGCGCGCGCCGTTTCGCGGCGCAGGGCCGCGCCTGCGGGCCGACGCCCGCGCCAGCTCGCTCCGCCGGACGCCGCGGTACCAGGTGATGGTTCGGCGCAATCCTTCCTCGAAACCGGTGCGCGCCTCGAAACCAAAGAGGTCCCGCGCGCGGGACGTGTCGAGCATGCGGCGAGGCTGGCCGTCGGGCTGCGACGTGTCCCAGCGGATCTCGCCCGTGAAGCCGCACAGACGAGCGATGGTCTCTGCCAGCTCGTTGATGGTTATCTCGCGGCCCGCCCCGAGGTTCACTGGCGCCGCGCCGTCGTAGCGCTCGGCGGCCAGCGCTATGCCTTCGGCGGCGTCGGCGACGTACAGGAACTCGCGCGACGCCGCTCCCGTGCCCCAGGCGACGATGTGATCCGCGCCGCGCTCCTGCGCCTCGACGATCTTCCGTATCAACGCGGGGATGACGTGGCTCGACTCCGGGTCGAAGTTGTCGCCGGGGCCGTAGAGATTGACGGGCAGAAGGTAGATGGCGTTGAAGCCGTACTGCTGGCGGTAGGCCTGCGCCTGAACCAGAAGCATCTTCTTGGCCAGGCCGTACGGCGCGTTCGTCTCCTCCGGGTAGCCGTTCCACAGGTCGTCTTCGCGGAACGGCACGGGCGTGAACTTCGGGTAGGCGCACACCGTGCCCAGCGCGACGAATTTCGCTACGCCTGCCCTGCGCGCCTCTTCCATAAGCTGGATGCTCATGATGGCGTTGTCGTAGAAGAAGCGGCCGGGGTGCGCGCGGTTCGCGCCGATGCCGCCGACTACCGCCGCCAAATGAATGACGACGTCGGGACGGGAGCGGTCCAGCGCCCGTACGATGGCGTCGCGTTCGCGCAGGTCGTATTCGTGGCTGCGGGGGACAAAGACCCTGGCGGCGCCCCGGCGCTTCAGTTCGCGCACGACGTGCGTCCCGAGGAATCCCGCGCCGCCCGTCACCATGACTGACCGCCCGGACCAGAACTCACGGGACTGGCCGGAGCTGCTGGCCATAGCGCTACGGTCACGGCCGTCGTTCATCGTCGCCCTTTCGGAACGCTTTCCTCTCGCGGGAGGCTCTGACGGTTTGTAAGCGGCATTGTCGGGCGAGAGGAGGGAGCGGGCCATTAGGGACTACCCCTAATTCGCGCGCCGGCGCGCCGATGCGGGCGGTCCCTCAGAGCAAATGAAGGCCACGCTTCTCGCCAGAGTCGAGTCTGCGACAGCGTGGCGCAGCACTACTTGCGCCACCATGAATGGTGGCCTTCGTCTCTACCCGGCGCTCGGGTGGCCTTCACGAAGGACGGGCGGCGGGCAGCGGGCCTCGCTCCTCTGCGAGGGTGGGCATGATGCCTCCCGCGCACTCCCCGACGAAGCGCAGGAAGTTCAGTTCGAGGGCGCTCCGGTCAAGTTCGTC
>JBBITS010000001.1:33122-34481 GCA_037440665.1 Chloroflexota bacterium | reverse complement strand
CTGACGCCGGGCCGGGGCGAGAAGCTGGGAAGCTCAACCAGCGGCGTGTTGCCGATGAGGTCGATCAGGCTGTGGAGGAGCATGCTCACCGCCCGCCGGCGAGCGCCGGGAGGATGGCCACGACGTCGCCGTCCTTCAGCGGCGTTTGGAGCTGATCGAGGTACCGGATGTCCTCATCGTTCAGATAGACGTTAACGAACCGGTGAAGCTGCCCATACTGCATGATCTGGTCGCGGAACCCCGGGTAGCGGTCGTTCAGTTCGTTCAGCAGTTCGGCGATAGTTGCGCCGCTGGCCTGGACGCTTTTCTGGCCGACCAGGCGCTGCAGGACAGACGTGAGTCTCACTTCGACAGGCATGCGCGCGTTCTCCTAAGCCTGCGTGGCGGGCTGAGCCGGATGCGGCGCGCCGCCACAGAAGGCGTCGTAGTCGATCAGTTCGGTGATGGTCGGGTTGTCGCCGCAGACCACGCACTCGGGGTCGCGGCGGATCTTCACCTGCCGCACTTCCATCGAGAGCGCGTCATACAGGAGAAGCCGGCCGCTCAGCGAGTCGCCGATCCCCAGAATCAGCTTAAGGGCTTCCGTCGCCTGGATCGAGCCGACGGTGCCGCAGAGCGCGCCCAGCACGCCCGCCTCGGCGCAGCTCGGCACCAGACCAGGCGGCGGCGGCGCCGGATAGAGGCACCGGTAGCAGCCCTTGCCCGGCAGGTACACCGTCGCCTGCCCGTCAAACAGAAGGATGCTGCCGTCCACCAGCGGCTTCTGGAGGAAGACACAGGCGTCGTTCACCAGGTACCGCGTCGCGAAGTTGTCGGCCCCGTTCACCACGATGTCGTACTGGCCGATGACCTCCAGCGCGTTCTCCGAGGTCAGTGGGAACTCGTGGGCGATCACGTTGACATCCGGGTTGTAGGCGTGGAGCGTTTCCCGCGCCGAGATGACCTTGGGCCGCCCGACGTCTTCGTTCTGGTGGAGGATCTGCCGCTGGAGGTTCGACAGGTCCACCACGTCGAAGTCGACGAGGCCGATGGTTCCAACGCCGGCCAGCGCCAGGTAGACGGCCACCGGCGAGCCCAGGCCGCCCGCGCCGACGATCAGGACTTTCGCCTCCATGATCTTGCGCTGCCCGCGGCTGCCAACCTGCGGCATGATGATGTGGCGCGAATAGCGCGTGACCTGCTCCCCGGTCAGCGCTAGGCTTCGCGGCTGCTCTCCGTTCGTGGACACGTCCTCACCTCCAGCGATAGCAGGGATGACGGCTACCTGGTCGCCGTCCTGAAGCTGCGTCGCCTCCCCGCCCAGGGTGTGTATCTCGCGGTTGTTCACGTAGACGTTGATGTGCCTCGGTATCCGATGCT
>JBBITS010000001.1:11581-33107 GCA_037440665.1 Chloroflexota bacterium | reverse complement strand
CAGGTCGTGGATGCCGGGGAACTGCCGGTCGAGGTCGTCCAGCACCTCGGCGACGGTCTCGCCCCGCGCTTCTACGTATGGCCGGTTCCCGGTCAGACGCCGGAACGGCGTCGGGATGTACACACTGACCGTTCCCATTCGTTCGCTCTCAAAGGCCGGCAGAAGCCTTTCCTCTGCCACGGCCAGAACTCCCACTTCCAGTCTACTCACACCCGCCCGCAGGCCTCACAGGTTCACGCTCAGGTAGCGCTCGACGGTGTCGCAGAGCATCGTCACCACGCGCTTGCCCGCGCCCAGCCGCGCTGCCACCCGCAGCGCCGCCACGACGTTGGCGCCCGACGAGATGCCGACCAGCAGGCCCTCTTCCCTCGTCAGCCGCGAGGTCATCGCGAAGGACTCCTCGTCGGTGACGGCGATGATCTCGTCGTACACGTCGCGATTCAGGACGCCGGGGACGAAGCTGGCGCCGATGCCCTGGATGCCATGAATGCCCGCCCGGCCTCCGGCCAGAACCTGCGATCGCGTGGGCTCGACGGCCACCACCAGAACGCTGGGGTTCTTCTCCTTGATGACTTCGCCGACGCCCGTAATCGTGCCGCCGGTGCCTACCCCGGCGACAAAGGCGTCGAGGCTGCCTCCCGTCGCGCGCAGAATCTCGCGCGCCGTGGTGCGGCGATGGATCTCGGGGTTCGCCGCGTTGTTGAACTGCTGCGGCATGAAGTAGCCGCTGTTCTTCTCGGCCAACTCTTGCGCGGCGTACACGGCGCCGCTCATGCCCTCGATGGCCGGCGTCAGGATCAACTCCGCGCCGAAGCGCGTCAGCAGACGCCGCCGCTCGACGCTCATGTCCTCGGGCATCGTCAGGATCAGGCGATAGCCTTTGACGGCGGCCACCATCGCCAGGCCGATGCCGGTGTTGCCGCTGGTGGGCTCGACGATGGTGTCGCCGGGCTTCAGCAGGCCGCTGGCCTCCGCCTCCTCGATCATCGCGAGGGCGATGCGGTCCTTGACGCTGCCCGCCGGGTTCAACGATTCGAGCTTGGCCAGCACCTCGGCTGAGCCGGCGGGCACGACGCGGTTGAGCCGGACCATCGGCGTCTCGCCGATCAGCTCCAGCACCGAGCTGGCGATGGCCTCGCCCGCGCGGACATCGGCCCGCGCCGCGACGTCAGATGTAGTACCGTCCGCCACTGCCGCTGTACTCCCGCTCTTTCTTCGCCAGATCGGCGACGGTCACGCTATCGAGGACGCGCTGCGTCGCCGCCTCGACCTCGTGCCAGACGTCGTGGGCCGCCCGGCACGCCTGGCGCCGTCCGCCATCGCCGTCGTGGGCGTGGCCGATGGGCGACAGGCTGCCTTCGAGCGCCAGGATGACCTCGCTGAGCTTGATGTCTTCGGGGTCGCGCACCAGCGCGTGCCCGCCCTGGGGCCCCCGCACGCTGCGGATGAAGCCGGCCCGGCGCAGCGTCGTCAGAAGCTGGTCCAGGTACGGCTCCGGGATGCCCTGGCGAGCCGCGATCTCGGCGCTCTGAATTGTCCCCTGGCCGTAGTGGTAGGAGAGCTCGATGAGCGCCCGCACGCCGTAGTCGCCTTTGGTGGAAATCCTCATGTCGGTCCACTTGAAAGTTTAGCGATTACATCAACAATATAGCAAAGCGCCAGCCGTGGCGACAAGGAGGCCCCCTCACACCAGGAACAGGAGCGCGGGCAGCAGGGTTACGGCGCCCAGGAAGGTCGCGAACCCGGTCCGCGTCAGCGTCGCCCGGTGGGCGGCCCAGAGGATGGCCCGCCGGTACGGCTCGTAGGCCACCAGCAGCACTGCCAGCGAGATACCAGCCCCGATGATGACCTGCGTAAGGACGATGGTCACGGCGCGCGAGTTGTCCAGCAGCAGCGCGGCCAGCAGCGTATCGCCCCAGGTCGCGATGTTCGCGCCCATGACGTAAGGGATGATGTGAGTGCGCCGCACGTAGCCCTTCAACGTCAGCGGCACCAGGATCGTGAGCGACAGCGACACCGACATCGTCATCAGCGTCACCATGAACCCGAGGGCGAACATCGAGAGCGGGCGGTGAAACAGCGCCGCCGAGCGCTCAAAGCCGGGCCCGGGCTGCTCCAGGTTCGGCAGCACGCGGTCGAACAGCGCGAACGCAGCCATGAGCAGACCGATTCCCAGAGCGAATACCAGGTACCCGGCAAGGAGATCGTTGACACGATCGACCACCGGGTCGTAGACCACGTCGATGACCGAAGTCACGGCGCCCGGGCTGCCGACGCTCAGTCCGTCGAACCAGCCCTGACGCAGCGCCAGCACGCCGAGGGGCACCACCGGCGCCCACAGCGTGATCGCCACCAGCAGCGCGACGACGCCGATGTACAGGCCATCGGGGTTGCGGCGGCCACGCAGGTAGTAGAGAAACCCCACGAACAGCACGATGAACGAAGCGCCGAGCCGCGAGCCGTTGAGCATCGCGAAGGTCTCGACGTCGGAGATGGCGCCGCCGGAATAGAGCGAGAGGGCGATGGCGGCGACGGGAGAGCCGCTGAGCACGACGTACGACCCCAGCCAGCCGAATCCCAGCAGGCCAGGCAAGCCATCGGCAGAGAGCCCGTCGAGCACAGGCTTGAGGTCGGACGCGGCCGCCTTCAAGGTCTGGAGCGCCAGCACGAACATGGCGAGCGCGATGATGACGTACGCCGCCCGCAGCCCCACCTGCGCCGCGAACCGTGCGCTCCTCACCACGCGACGCTGCCCGGCGGGCGCGGCCTCCCGTTCCGCCGCCACGGAGGGCGTCAAGGCCGTCTCCTGCGCGGAGGCGCTGACCACGGGTCAGCTCCCGCCACCGGCCGCAGCTTCCGCCGCGCCGCGCATCGAGGCGATGAGCACGCGCGCGACCTCAGGACGCGTGAACTCGTGCGGAGGCTCCTCGCCGCGCGACAGCATCTCGCGCACCTTCGTACCGGAAAGCGAAACCCGCTGCTCTTCACCGTGCGGGCACGTCTTCGAGCTGGCCATGCCCTCGCAGGCCCGGCAGTAGAAGGTGTGCTCGAAGAACAGTGGCGTCACTCCCAGAGCCTGGGGGGCGAACTCGTCGAAGATGTACTGCGCGTCGTACGTCCCGTAGTAATTGCCGACGCCCGCGTGGTCGCGCCCGACGATGAAGTGCGAGCAGCCGTAGTTCTTGCGTACCAGCGCGTGGAAGATGGCCTCCCTCGGCCCGGCGTAGCGCATGGCCGCGGGGTTCACCGACAGCACGACGCGGTCCTTGGGGTAGTAGCCATCCAGCAGCTCCTCGTAGCAGCGCATGCGGACGGCGGCGGGGATGTCGTCGGACTTGGTGTCGCCTACCAGCGGGTGCAGGAGCAGGCCATCGACGATCTCCAGCGCGCACTTCTGGATGTACTCGTGCGCGCGGTGGACCGGATTGCGCGTCTGGAAACCGACGACGCGCTTCCAGCCCCGGCGGTCGAACTCGGCGCGCGTCTGCACGGGGTCGAGCCGGTGCTCCAGGAACTCGCGGTTGGACGGACGCCGGAACACGGTCACACGGCCGCCGGCCAGCAGGGCCTCCTGCTTGTACAACGCCGCTACGCCCGGATGGGCCTCGTCGGTCGTCCGGTAGACCTTCTCGGCTTCCACGGCCCTGTCGTATTCAAAGACCTCGGCCACCTCGAGGACCGCCAGTCTCGTTCCGTCCGGCTCGGCCAGCGCGATCTCAGCGCCATTCTTGAGCGAGCGCGCGGTCTCGGCGGGCACGTCCAGGGTGATGGGCATGGTCCAAGGCAGCCCGCCCGGCAGGCGCATCTCCTCCACCACCGGCCGGTACTGCTCGCGCGTCATGAAGCCTTCCAGCGGGCTGAAGCCGCCGATGGCCAGCATCTCGAGGTCCGACAGCTTGCGCGACGATAGCGCGACGGCGGGCAGCGAGCGGGCGCGCTCCTCGAGAGCGCGGGCAGCTTCGCCCGTCACCTCGCGGTTGATGAGCGCGCCGCCGTGAGGCGGGATGAGGCGGGATGCTGTGTTCGTCATGCGTCTGTACCGTCCGTTCTCAAGCGTTGCTGGCGGCTCACGCGGGAAGAGTAGTAAAACGCCGCTTTTAGCTCGCGGCGCTCGCCGTCGTCTCGGCCACCGGGTCCACGTAGCCCATCTCCTCGAGCTTCCCGATGATCTTCGCCAGGCTCTCGTCGACGGTCTCGCGGTCGGACTCGATGATGACCTCGGGATTCAGCGGCTCCTCGTAAGGGTCGGAGATGCCCGTGAAGTTCGGTATCTCGCCTGCGAGGGCCTTCTTGTAAAGGCCCTTCACGTCGCGCTCGGCCAGCACATCGATGGGGCACTTCGCGTACACCTCGACGAAGTCACCGATGAGCGCGCGGTTCTGATCGCGGATCTCGCGATACGGCGAGATAGCCGCCGTGATCACGGCTACGCCGTTGCGCTGCAGCAGGTGGGCGACGAACCCGATGCGGAGGATGTTGGTGTCGCGGTCTTCCTTGGAGAAGCCAAGGCCCTTGCTCAGGTGCGTGCGCACGACGTCGCCGTCGAGGACCTCGACGCGGTGTCCCCGTGCGCGCAGCTCGGCCTCGACCAGATGAGCCAGCGTAGTCTTGCCAGAGCCGGACAGGCCAGTGAACCACAGTACGAAACCTCTGTCAGCCGTCAAACCAGTCATCCTCCCTTGTTCTCAGTCACTCTGGCGGCGATGGCCTCGCTGCCAAGCTGGATGCCGCACTCCATCTTGTCGAACCCCTGCCAGCGTCCCGACCTCGGGTCCTCGCCCGGCTTCACCGGGCGAGTGCAGTTCGTGCAGCCGATGCTGGGGTAGCTTTGGTTGTGCAGCGCGTTATAGGGAACGCCGTGCCGCACGATGTAGGACCACACGTCTTTTTCCGTCCAAGCCGCCAGCGGGTTCACCTTAACCAGCTCGAACTGAGCGTCCCACTCGACGACGTCGATGCTCGCCCGCGTCTCGGTCTGGTCGCGGCGCAGGCCCGAGATCCAGGCGCGCTTGCCAGCGAGCGCCCGGCGGTTGGGCTCGACCTTGCGCAGCTCGCAGCAGAGGTCAGGATCGCGCGTCCACAGAGCCTCGCCGTACCGCGCCGCCTGATCCTCAGGCGCCAGGAGCGGTTTGTACGCCACCGGCTGGAAGCCGTAGCGCTCGGCAGCCACGTCCCGAAGCTGAAGCGTCTCCGGGAAGAGGTATCCGGTATCCAGATAGAACACCTCGACGCCGCGCTCGATCTTCATCAGCATGTCGAGCAGCGCCATGCCCGAGGGTCCGCCGAAGCTGCAGGCTAGCGTCAGGCCCGGGTGGAACTCGCCGACGGCCCAGCGCAGTATCTCCTCGGGGCTACTGCCTTCGAGACGTTTGCTGATGGCCTTCAACTCTTCCGCCGTGTACGTTCTCACGCCGGTCATCGTCATTCACCTCGGTCCCGCACACCTCACGGGCCAGGCTCCGGCCTGACCCGTGGCGCGCTCACTTCTTGCGGACTCGCGCTCTCGCTAGACCGCGCACTCGCCCTCGCCCAATCCCTCGAGCGAGAACAGGCTGTACTGGCCCCAGTCCACGTACGCCGTCGGGTCCTCGTTGAACGACGGCATCTCGCGGTAGTCGGACAGCAGCTCCTGGATGTAGCCGTTGCCGACGCGCAGCGCCCAGTCGCCGAACTCCTCGCCATCGTTGCGGTTCTCGCGGTAGTGACGGATGAGCTTGACGGCGGCTTCGGGCACGCGGCGGGAGGCGACCTTCATCACCCACTTCGCCAGCCTGCCGTCGCCACGGCCGCGCCCACCGACCATGAGTTGAAACGCTGGGACGATGCGGTCGTCCTTGTTGACGGCCATGCCGTAGAACCCGAGGTCGGCGATGTGGTGCTGGCCGCAAGAGTTCGGGCAGCCGCTGATGTTGATGTTGATCTTCCGGATCAGCGGGTCCTCCAGCGCGCCGTCGGTCTGGAACAGCGCGTCGCGGATGGCCCTGCCCAGGCCCTTGGAGGACGTGACGCCGAGGTTGCAGGTGTCGGCGCCGGGGCACGTCTGTACGTCATATATGGTCTGCACGTGCGCTTCGGCCAGCCCCGCGTCGACGAGGTCGGCGTGGAGGAACGGCAGGTCGGCCTCGTGGACCCAGCGCAGCACGATGTTCTGGTTCTGCGTCGTGCGTAGTTTGCCGCCGGCGTACTTGCGCGCCATCTCCGCGACGGCGTGGAGCTGCGGGACTTCGATGTCGCCGATGGGCAGCAGGACGTAGCACATGCGGAAGCCAGGCTGCCGCTGGCGGATAGCGTTGGTGCGCGCCCACGTCTCGAAGCCTTCGCGCGGCTCGATCGCCTCGTGGGCAGCCGCCCATGGGGTGTGGGAAGCCGACTCCTCGCCGAAGCTCATGTCGGGCTCGCGGTAGTGGCCGCTGTCCGCGGGCGGCAGGCTCGCCAGCTCCTCGCGCGCAAGGCGGCGCACCTCGTCCATGCCCAAGCGGGCGACGACGAACTTGATCCGCGCCTTGTTCCGGTTGCGTCGCTCGCCGTGGCGGTCGAAGACACGGACGACGGCCTCAATGTGGCGCAGGAGTTCCTCGGCGGGCACGAACTCCTCATACAGCTCGGCCAGGCGGGGCGCGGCGCCCAGGCCGCCGCCGACGTAGATGGCGAACCCGCGCTTGCCGTCCCTGATCTTCGCCATGGCGCCGAGGTCGTGCATGGGAATGAGGCCCCAGTCATGCGGGCAGGCCGAGAACGTGATCTTGAACTTGCGCGGGAGCTTCTGGCACACGGGATTGCGCAGGAAGAAGCGCGCCGTAGCCTCGGCGTACGGCGTGATGTCGAACACAGTGTCCTCGCACAGCCCCGAGAAGTGGTCGGCCGTGACGTTGCGGACGGTGTTGCCGCAAGCCTCGCGGGTAGTTAGCCCCACGGCGGCCAGGCGGCGCAGCACCGTCGGCGCGGCATCCATGGGGATGAAGTGCATCTGGATGGCCTGGCGCGTCGTGACGTGGGCGACCTTGCGCGGCGTGTACTCGTCGATGACGTCGCCGATGGTGTCGAACTGGTCCGCGGTTATGGACCCGTGGGGGATTTTCACGCGGATCATGTGGACGTTGCTCTGACGCTGGCCGTAGACGCCGTGCTGCAAGCGGAACGGGCGGTAGTCGTCTCCCGAGAGGTCGCCCGCCAGGAACGAGCCTGCGGTTTCCTCGAAGGTCTTGAGTTCGTTTTCTATCAGAGGGTCCAGCCGGGCCGGCGCCGGTTCGCTGGCCATGCTCCACCTCCTTGCCCCGGTAAGGGGAGAATCTAGACTATCTCGGTCAACTTAGTCGAGATTCTACCGGAGCGAAGGCGCTATGTCAAACGGCCAGGGGCAGGCCCCAGTGCCGCCGTTCGGCCTCGCACCCGCCGCGGAGGCCAGCCTTAGCAGCCGCCGGCCACGGCGGGCACGATGCTAACCTCGTCCCCCGCTTTGAGGGCGGTCCCGAGCCCGGCGAGGAAGCGCACGTCCTCGCCGTTCACGTAGATGTTGACGAACCGCCGGATCTCGCCGGTCTCGTCGCAGAGCCGCTCTTTCATGCCGGGGTAGACCCGGTCCAACTCCTCGATGGCCTCCCCCAGGGCCGAGCCATCGTTGAGGGTCACGACGTCCTGCTCGTTGGTCAGCTTGCGCAGCGGCGTGGGGATACGCACCGTAATCGGCATCGCCTTCACTCCATCAAGCCCGCGCTGCGGCGGGGACTATCGCTCAACCTTCGACGATGTCGCCCTGGACGGGGTCGACGCGCACGCCTTTGGCGGCGACCCAGTCCAGCCCGCGCTCGATCTCGTCGTTGTCGCCCTCGATCTCCAGCACCACCCAGCCCCGGTCCTCGGTGACATCGGCCCGGCGGATGTTGGTGACGACTTTGAACTGCTTGCCCAACTCGTAGATGATGGGCAGGGTGATCAGCTCCTGCGGGAAGGTGAACTTGACGCGTTGTTTCGCCATGCCTGCTTACTCCCCTTGCGCCGCTACCGGCTCTCCGCTTCGCCCCCCGGCATCGGGGAGGCCGCCTGTCCGGCGGGCCAGCTCTTCCTCGAACGACTGCAGCGTCGGATGGATCAGCAGCGGCGCGTCCAGGCTGCCCTGCACCGCCTCCTGTGTCTTCAGACCGCTGCCCGTGATGTAGGCGACTACCAGCTCGTCGCGGCCGATGCGTCCTGATTCTACCAGCCGCTTGAGGCTGGCGATCACGACGCCGCCCGCGGTCTCGGCGAAGATGCCCTCGCTGCGCGCCAGCAGCTTGATGCCTTCGACGACCTCGTCGTCGCTGACGGCTACGCCGCTGCCGCCCGATTCCTCCATCACCTTCAGTGCGTAGTACCCGTCGGCCGGGTTGCCGATGGCCAGCGACTTGGCGATGGTGTTCGGTTTCACCGGACGCACGTTCGTCGTCCCATGCTCGTACGCCGTGACGATGGGCGAGCAGCCGCGCGCCTGCGCGCCGTGCATCTTCGTCTGCACGCTGTCGATGAGCCAGAGCTTCGCCAGCTCCTGCAGCCCCTTCCATATCTTGACGTAGAGCGAGCCCGACGCCATGGGCACGACGCAGTGGTCGGGCGCGCGCCAGCCGAGCTGCTCGGCGACCTCGTACCCCAGCGTCTTGCTCCCCTCGGCGTAGTACGGGCGCACGTTGATGTTGACAAACGCCCAGCGGTACTTGTCGGCGATCTCCGAGCAGAGCCGGTTCACCTCGTCGTAGCCGCCCTCGACGGCAATCAGTGCCGGGCCGTAGATGGCCGAGCCGACGACCTTCCCCTGTTCGAGGTCGGACGGGATGAACACGAAGGCGTCCATGCCGGCGCGGGCGGCGTGCGCGGCGACGCTGTTGGCCAGGTTGCCCGTCGAGGCGCAGGCTAGCGTCTGGAAGCCCAGCTCGCGCGCGCGGGTCGCCGCGACTGTGACGACCCGGTCCTTGAACGACCACGTGGGGTTGGCGCAGTCGTTCTTCAGGTACAGGCTCTTGAGCCCCAGCTCCTCGCCGAGGTTGCGGGCGCGGACCAGGGGCGTGAACCCGGCCTGGATGTCGACGGCGTGTTCGGGGTCAGCGGGCAGCAGGTCGGCGTAGCGCCAGATCGACAGCGGCCCGGCCTCAATGCTCTTGCGGGTCATGGCTTTGCGGATGCCCTCGTAGTCGTAGACGACCTCGAGGGGGCCGAAGCAGAACTCGCAGACGTGGCTGGCTCCGAGCGGGTATTCACGGCCGCATTCGCGGCACTTCAGGGATCGGGCAAAGGACATGATGGCGATACCTCCGCTGGCTTCCCGGGCCCGCCGGAGGCGGACACGGCGGGACAAGCCCTACCGGGTGGTTCCGAAGTCGCCCCCCGGCGTCGCGGGGGGCACGGGCATCGCCATCAACTGCGAGGTCATGGTCATGCGTCTCCGTCCGCCAGAGGCGGGCGATTGTGAAGAGCGTAGCGGACGGCCCTCGGCCCTGTCAAACGGGATTGCCCCTATCCGGACCGTGCTATCCTCGTTGGGTGAAGCCGCTGGCAGCCATCGCCGTCCTGGCCCTTGCGCTCGCCCTCGCCGCGTGCGGCGGCGACAGCGACGAATTCGCCGCCACTCCTACGGCCCCTGCCGAAACGCCCGCCGTCCAGCCTACGGACGTGACGTTCGAGACCTCGGACGGCGTCGCCATCGCGGGCAGCCTGTGGCGCGTGGACTCGCCGGCCATCGTCGTGTTCGCCCACATGCGCGGGTCAAACCGCGACGGCTGGCGGCCCGTCGCCGAGCGCGTCGCGGCAGACCTCGGAGTCGCCGCGCTAACGTTCGACTTCCGCGGCCACGGCGACAGCGACGACGGCGAACTAGGCGAGATCGACCTCGACCTGGAAGCGGCGGTCGCCTTCGCCCGCGCCGAAGGCTACGAGCGCGTCATCGTGGCCGGCGCCAGCATGGGCGGGACGGCCGCTATCGCCGTCGCCGCGCGCGAGGACCTGGCCGGCGTCATCGCCGTCTCTTCCCCAGCGGAGTTCGAGGGCATCGACGCGGCCGCCGCCATCGGAGGTGTAACCGAACCCGCGCTCTTCATCGCCGCCCAGGGCGATCAGCCCTACCGTCACGACGTCGAGGAGCTGCACGACGCCGCCTCCGGTCCGAAGGACATCCTGCTCCTGCCCGGCAACGATCACGGAACGCGGCTTCTAGGCCGCAACGACGCCGAGAGGTTCGTCGCCGCCATCCTCGACTTCGTCCGCGAGCACCGGTAGCGGCCCGGCGGGTGACGCGACGCGCTTGGCGATGGCGCCGCGCCGCCGCTAGCCTCCGCGCCACCGTCTGGAGGCGCGACGCCATGAACCTCGCGACCATGCGCGCCCGCGTGCGGCGCGACCTGCGCGACGAAGACCCCGAAAACGAACGCTGGTCCGACGACGAACTGGACCGCCACATCGGCCGCGCCGTGCAGGAACTGAGCCTGGCGGCGCCCCTGGAAGACACGGCGGACCTCACGGCCACGCCCGGCAGCCGCGACCTCGATGTTTCATCGCTCGCGGACCGCGTCGTCATCGAAGCCGTCGAGTACCCTACCGGGCGCTACCCCGCCTGCTACGTCCCCTTCTCGCTTTGGGGCTCCACGCTGACCCTCCTCACCGACTGTGCTCCGCAGTCGGCCGGCACCGTGCGCGTGTACTACGGACGTCTGCACACGCTCGACGCGACGACCTCGACGATCCCCTCGCGCCTGGAGGACGTGGTGGCGACCGGAGCCGCCGCCTACGCGGCGCTGGAGTGGGCCAACTTCGCCGTCAACCGTCTGAACGCGGGCGGGGACGACGTCTGGCGGCGCTACCTTACGTGGGGACAGGAGCAGCTCGCCCGGTTCCATCAGGCGCTCGCCCGGAGCGGCCGCCGCGCCGCGGTGCGAGCGCGCCGCCTGTACACGCCCGCGACGCCGCCCGCTGGCGAATCGCCTCTACACGCCTGATGCGCCTGCTCAGCGAGACTCTGCTCGCCGCCCAGCGCTCGCCGTCCGTCGATCCCATCGTGCGCGTGGTCTTCCGCGAGAGCGTCGCCGAGGTCACGCGATTGCGCTGGGAGCGTCTATACGCGGGGGCCGAGTCCGAAGCGCCTCACGCCCTGGCCGTCGCCGGCGACGGCGCGCTGCTCCGCTTCCGTCTGAACGGCGGCAACCTCGAATTCCAGCGCGTTCCTGCGCCCGGACCCACCAGCGACTTCTCGTCGTGGACAGTATTGAACGCTGCGGCGCCCTCAGGCATAGGCGCCGCGGCCAGCGGCTCGCGCGCGCTCGTCGCCTACGTCCACGCCGACGGCGTTTCCGTGCGCGTACGCGAGAGCTTCGACGGCGGGCAGACGTGGGGCGCGGCGGTCACCGTCGCCACCGCGCCGTCGAGCGTCGGCTTCGCGACGGTCGCCGTCCGCGCCGACGGCAACGCCGCCGCGTTCTACGCGACGGCCTCGGCCTTGTACGCCGTGCGGCGCACGTCCGGCGTCTGGGGCGCTCCCGGCGCGTGGCCGCACAGCGCGACATCGTTCTCCGGCCTCGCGGCCTGCCACGACGAGGACTGGAACCTGGCCGTGGCCGGAACCAGCGCGGTTGGCAAACGGCTCTGGACCTGCATCCTCGGCGACGGCGTTCGTTACGCGCCCGGCTCGTGGGGTCCGCTGGTCGAGGTCATGATCGCCGAGCCCGATTCGCCCGTCGCGTTCTCGCGTCCGTTCGTCGCCGCCTCCGGCCGTCCGCGCATCTTCTTCGTCGAGTCATCGACCGCGCCCGCGACGTACAGCCGGGCGTACTGGACAGCTCTCGCTCCGGGCGAGGACTACACGTCGGACCGGTGGCGCGAGCCCGTCCCGTTCGACCTCCTGACCACCGAGGGCGTCGCCATCGCGGCGTCGGACACGCACGCGTGGCTCTCGACCACGTCGGGCGTGTGGCGCGCGGCGTTGGAGCCTCCCGACGCCGACGTCACAGACGACGTGATGGCGCTGGAGGCGGCCGACGGCCCGCAGGGCGGACGTCTGAGCGTCACGCTGCGCAATGACGACGGCCGCTACAGCAGCATCGGCGCGCCGGATGCTCTTCCCAACGAGGGCTGCGAGGTAGACGTGCACGCCGGCTGCAACACGGTGGCCGGTGAGGAGACCGTGCGCTGGCAGCGTTACTGGGTCGATGGCTGCCGCATCGACGCGCGCCCTGGCGCATCGACGGTCACCGTCACGGCCACGAGCGCGCACGGCCTGCTCGCCGGGTGGCGCGCGCGACGGCAGTTCGCATGGGCGGCGGGCGGAAGCTCCGTGTACGAGATCCTCGCGACGGTGCTGGGCCGCGCGGGACTGCGCCTCGCGGCGTCGGGAGGAAGCGCGCTCCTCAACAGCGTGAAGCCGGCGTTCACCATTCACCCCGGCGAAGACGGTCTGTCGGCGGCAGGGACGCTGCTGGCAATGGTCCCCGACGCCCTCCGTTTCGACGGCACCGAGGGGATCGTGACAGAACTGTCCGATTCTGAGGAGCCCGTTTACACGTACGGCGACGACCACACCATCGTCGCGGCAACCTTCCTCCGCGATGCGCGGGACGCGAACCGCGCGCGGGTATTCGGCGCAGGCGCCAGCGGCGAGGCGTTCGACTGGGGCGCCATCGCCCTGTCGTACGACCAACTGACGCAGGTGGCCGACCGCAACGTCACGACGGGCGACGGTGCCACGGCGCGCGCCGCCGCTACGCTCCGCCGCCTGGCGCTGGAGCGCGACGAAGGCGAGATCTCCGTTGCGCCGCACGTGGGACAGGAGCTGTACGACGTCATCCGCGTCGTCGAGCCGCTGACGGGCGTCGACTCGGTCTACCGCGTGCGCGGCCTGGCCCTGCGCTACCGGCGACGTCGCGGGCGGCCTGTGTACGAGATGTCTGTCAAACTGGGGGCCGTGTGATGAACATCCGCTCGGGCATCGTCAAGTCGTTCAGCAGCGGAACGTACAAGGCCGTCGTGCAGATGACGGGCAGCGACGCGTCGTGGCTGCACGACGTCCCGGTGGCCCGCAACATCGCCCCGGGCGAGATGGTGGCGGGCCGCCGCTGCGCCGTCATCTTCCTGGACGACGCGAACCCGGATGATGCGGTGGTGGCGGCCGTGTTCACGTAGGCCCACGGCGGTGCGCGACGGCCCCGAAGCTCCCTAGAACGCATGGCCTACGCCTGACACCGTCCCTATAATGGGCGGCAGCAGGAGGGCCGCCTGTGGCGGAACGGATTCTGGCCAGCGCCGCGCGCGACGAGGACGTAGCCCTCGAAACGTCGCTGCGGCCGCGACGCCTCGACGAGTACGTCAACCAGGACAAGGTCAAGGACAACCTGCGCATCGCCATCGCCGCCGCCCGGAGCCGGGGCGAGGCTCTGGACCACGTCCTCCTCTACGGCCCGCCCGGCCTCGGCAAGACCACGCTGGCCTACATCATCGCCGCCGAAGTGGGCGTGAGCATTCGCATCACGGCGGGGCCAGCCATCGAGCGCCCCGGCGACCTCGCCGCCATCCTGACGAGCCTGCAACAGGACGACGTCCTGTTCATCGACGAGATCCACCGTCTGTCGCGCGCCGTCGAAGAGATCCTCTACCCGGCGATGGAGGACTACGCGCTGGACCTGGTGATCGGCAAGGGCCCGGGGGCGCGCAACGTGCGCCTGGCGCTGCCGCGCTTCACGCTCATCGGCGCGACCACGCGCTACGCGATGGTGAGCCCGCCGCTGCGCGACCGCTTCGGCGCGGTGTACCGGCTCGACTTCCACGACGAAGACGCGCTATCGCAGATCATCCGGCGCAGCGCGCGCATCCTCAGCGTCGAGATCGATGACGGTGGCACGGCAGAGATCGCGCGCCGGTCGCGAGGCACGCCGCGCGTCGCCAACCGCCTTCTAAAGCGCGTGCGCGACTTCGCGCAGGTGATGGCCGACGGCGTCGTCACACAGAACGTCGCGCGCGACGCGCTAGCGCGCCTGGAGATCGACCACCTCGGCCTCGACGACGTCGACCACCGCGTGCTGCGGGCGATCGTCGAAAAGTTCGACGGCGGGCCCGTCGGCCTGGACACCATCGCCGCGTCCATCTCCGAGGAGGCCGACACCATCATGGACGTCTACGAGCCGTACCTGATGCAGGTGGGCTTCCTGCAGCGCACGCCGCGGGGCCGCGTGGCGACGCGTCTGGCCTACGAGCATCTGGGTGTCGAGCCGCGCGCCTCCGCGCCCTCGCCCCAGCCGAAGCTGTTCGAGGGGTAGGCCCGACCGCTACGCTTTCTTTGCCTCTGTCACGGCGTAGAGAACGCCTTCTACCAGCAGCCTCTTGGGATCCGGTTGCCTCCAGCGCCCAATGCCCCGTCCGGCCGAAGATACTGGTGGACGACGGCTACCCTTTGGCCGCGCTCATCGATGTATGCGATAATCTGGCTGCGGGTGCAGAATGGTTCCCGCGCCCTGGGCGGGCTAGGGTGGCCGTCGCGCAGGATTTCCTGCCGGTATGTTCCCTGCTGAGCGCGCTGCCAATACCCGCCGCTGTTGAACATCTGCGTGAGCGCCTAGCTGTAACCGGACGGAGGGGCGGGATGTCGTCCATGAAGCCCTCTCTTGACGCCGAGATCCGCGACCGGGTCGCTCGCTACCTCAACCGCGCCATCTCCCTTCGCGAGTTCGAGGAGTGGTTCGTCCCCCGCACGTGGAACGCTACCAGCCGGGTTGGCCGCTCAACGTCGGATCTCATCAACGAAATCGAGCTGCGCCTCGCCGAATACACGAGTGGCCACTGGACGCAGCGCGAACTGCGCGAGCAACTGCGTTCCGTCATCGAGCGGCCCAAAACCCGCGCATCTTAGAGCACATCCGGCGCCGCCTACCGTTCGCCGGCGAACTCGCCGGGGACGCCCGCCTCACGCGCGCGCTCGCGCTCCTGCTCGATGAGCTGACGCCGCAGGATCTTCCCCGACGGGTTCTTCGGGATCGCGTCGACGAACTCGACCAGCCGCACTTTCTTGTACGGCGCGACCCTCCCCGCAACGAACTCCATCAGCTCGTCGGCGCTCACCTGCTGGCCGGGCTTGAGCACGACGAACGCCTTCGGCACTTCGCCCGACTCCAGGTCCTCGCGCGGTATGACGGCGGCGTCGAGCACGCCCGGATGCTCGACAATCACAGCCTCCAGCTCGGCCGGGGCGATCTGGTAGCCCTTGTACTTGATCATCTCCTTCAGGCGGTCGCGGATGGTCACGTAGCCGTCGGCGTCGATTGAGACGACGTCGCCCGTGCGCAGCCAGCCGTCCGGTGTGATGGTCTCGGCTGTGGCGTCGGGCCGGTTCCAGTAGCCCAGCATCACCTGCGGGCCCTTGACCCACAGCTCGCCCACCTCGTCCGGCCCGAGGTCTTTGCCTGTATCAAGGTCCACCACGCGCTCCAGCGTGTCCGGAATGGGCGGACCTACCGTTCCCTCCCGTTGCCTGCCCACGACGATGCAGTTGGTCACCGGGCTCGTCTCCGTCATTCCGTAGCCCTGGAGCACCGGCCGGCCGAAGCGCTTCTCGGCCTGGCGGGCGACCTCCAGCGGCAGCGGCGCGGCGCCCGAGAAGAAGTAGCGCAGCGACGACAGGTCGCGGCCCTCAGCGCCGGGAAAGTGCGTCAGGAACAGCAGCGCCGGCGGCACGACAAAGAAGTCGGTCACGCGGTGCTTCTCGATGAGCGACACGACCAGCTCGGGGTCGAAGCGCGGAACGATGACCTGCGTCGCGCCCATGACCAGACCGCTGTTCATCAGCACCTGCATACCGTAGATGTGGTAGAAGGGCAGGAAATCAAGAAGCACCGACTGCTCGCGGATCAGGTCCAGTGGCGCGAGCTGCCGCACGTTGCTCGCCAGGTTGAAGTGGCTTAGCATCACGCCCTTGGGCAGCCCTGTGGTCCCTGACGAGTACGGCAGAGCCGCGAGGTCGCGCTCCGGGTCCAGGTCCACGGGCAGTGGCGCGCCCTTCGCCGCGCCCTCGCGCGCCAGGTCCCACACCGACGTCGTCTCGTTGATCGTCAGCGACGGCGGCAGGCTCGGCTTCGCCGCCTCGACGGTCGCAGCCAGCGCCGGGTGGACGAAGAAGCGCACGGCGCCGGAGTCATTGATCTGGTGCTCGACCTCGCGCTCTTTGTACAGCGGGTTGAGGGGCGTCATCGTTCCGCCGGCCATGAACGTCGCGTGGGCGACGGCGGCGTACTCGGTCGCATTTGGCGAGTAGATGGCGATCCGGTCGCCCTTCTGCAGGCCCTGGTCCTGCAGCCAGCGGGCCAGGCCGCGCACGGCGTCCCAGAACTGCCGGAAAGTTGTAGTCCTGCCGTCTGGCTCGATGAAAGCCGGCTTGTCCGGCAGCCGTGCGACGGTCGCGGCTGTCAGCTCCGTTAGCGTCGTCTTCGGGTAGGGCGCTCTGGTCGCGTGGGGGCTTGTGAAAATCACGGATGCACCTCCGATGGCGCGGGGCCCGCTCCGGGAGCCTTATCGTATTCTTGGGGGCCGGGGATTTCAACGGGAGCGCGGGGCCGGGCCGCTACGTTAGCTTGCGGGCTGTGACTTCGAAGACCTGCTCTACTTCGCCGCCGCGCACGCCGTAGATGCGCTCGTGTTGGTACACGGTCATGTCGGTGTATCCGACGATGAACTGCACCTTGTCGCCGACCTTAAGGGGAACCTCCGGCGACGCCAGCTTCAGCGTCCCGTGCTCGGCCGAGCCCACGTCGAACCGCTCGACGCCATCGAAAAGCGGGGCCGGACGCAGGATGGGCGAGCCGAACGCTTTGAAGCCGCCGTCGACGATGGCACGGTCCAGACGCCTGCTCACCACCGTCGCCAGGATGGTCAGCGCGGGCTCCAGCGGCACGCCGCGCCTCTGGTAGAAGACGTCGGAAAAAATGCCGCTGCCCGCCTGGACCTCCGTGACGCCCGCAAGCCTCGAGACGTACATGTAGTCGCAGGTCCCGCCGCAACTCACCCACTCGACGGGCAGGCCGACGGCCCGGCACTCAGCGGCCGACGCAAGCAGCTTGCCGACTGCCTCAACCGCTTCCTTTTCGATCTCGGCGGCGTTCTCGTGATGCATCACGTGGCCCTCCCAGCCCATAAGCCCACGATACTCGACGCCTGCCGTCGCGTGCGCGCGCCGCGACAGTTCCACCGCGGGATCGCCCGGCTCGACGCCGCACCGCTCCTGCCCGATGTCCACCTCGACGACCACCGGGATCATAACCCCGGCCGCCTGCGCCGCCTCGCTGTAGACGCCGAGCATCAGCGCATCGTCCACGGCGACGGTGACGTCGACGCCGCGCTGACGCAGCGCGACGAGGCGCCGCACCTTGGCCTCGCCGACGACTTCGTTGGCCACCAGCAGGTGGTCGAGCCCGGCGTCCGCCATCACCTCGGCCTCGGCCAGCTTCTGGCAGGTGACTCCGATGGCGCCCGCCTCGTCGATTAGCTTGCGGGCGATGGCGGGCGACTTGTGGCACTTCGAATGCGGCCGCCAGGCTACGCCGTTCTCCCGCAGGGTCCGGGCGATGGCCTGGACGTTCCGCTCCATTTTGTCGAGGTCGACGACCAGTGCCGGGGTGTCGATGTCTTCCAGCCTCACGTGGATCTCCTGTCGTGGGTGCGAGCGGGGCGGCGCCGCCATCATAGCAGCGGGCCGCCCGGACCGTGAACCGGGCTTCCGTCCGTCAGGCCCGTCCGCCCGCCTCTCCACAGCGGTGGCCGGCGGGTGTAAACTCGCATCCCATCCCGGAAAGGAGGAGGGCATGGCCGAGGAGAAGGTTGGCGTCGTCAACGACTACTTCGCGCGGATAGGGGTCGCGGGCATCGACCTGGTGGGCTCGCTGCGGGTCGGCGACACGGTGCGGTTTCACGGCCACACCACGGACTTCGAGCAGGTCGTCGAGTCGATGCAGATCGAGCACGCGCAGGTGGAGGAGGCGAGGGCAGGCGACTCCGTCGGCATCAAGGTGACCGACCGCGTGCGCGACGGCGACGTCGTCTACAGGGTGAGCTAGGCGGCGGTGACGGCCGTCACCAGCCCCGGGCCCGCCCTGTCAGGGCGCGCGCCCAGCGGTTGGCGTAGAAGGTGAGGACGATGCTGGTCACGCTAACGACCAGCGCGCCCAGGAACGCCGCCCAGAAGCCATCGACCACGAAGTCGACGTCCAGCTTGCCGGCGACCCAGCCGGTCAGGGCCAGCATGGCCGCATTCAGCAGAAGCGTGAACAGCCCCAGCGTAAGGATCTGAAACAGGCACGTTAGCCAGAACAACACGGGCCGGATGATGGCGTTGACGATGCCGAAGATGGCCGCGCCCACCAGCCACGCCTGCCACGATCCGATGTCGAACCCGCGCACCAGGAGCGACGCCACCCACAGCGCGACGGCGTTGACGGCGAAGCGGATGAGAAGGCCCAGGGGCGTGTCCTCGTCCCTGGGCTCGATGGGTTCGCTGGTGTAGACCCAGACGCGCCGGAAGCTCACTCGCCGGTCCCGCTGTCAGCCCCGGCGCCGGCGCGGCGGCGGCCAACCCGGCGCAGCATGCGGATGAGCCGCTGCTCGCGGCGCGGCACGTCGGCCGCCTGTTCGATCTCCTCGGGGGTCAGCTCGGCCAGGATACGCTCGGCGGTGTGCCCGCGCTTCATCCGGCGCGCGATGGCGATGCCCGCCAGCACCGTCGCGACCGACGACACAACGACGGCGGCGCCTGCGTACGTCTTGTAGCGGCCCGAAAGCTCGGGGAACTTGCTGACGACCTTGTGGGCGAGGTCGAGGGCCTGCCTGGTCGCGGTGTCCAGGTGCTCGCCTTCTGTGAGGCGCTCCCAGACGTCGTCGTGTTCTTCCTCCTCGCGCTGCTTCGCGAGTTCGGCCAGCCGGTCTTCGAGTCGCGCCATGGCGGGGCTTCCTCCCTTAAGCAATGTAACGGGGTCCGCAGCGGCGGGGCCCTTCTATATTACGATCTTCGTCTAGGTCCCGCCTGCCCGTAGCGCGCGGAGCAAGTTCGCCATTTCTACGGCCGTCGCCACGGCCTCGTGGCCCTTGTTCCCCTTGACACCTCCGGCGCGGGCCAGCGCCTGCTCGGCCGTGTCCGTCGTAAGCACGCCGAACACGCACGGGACGCCGGTGTCGAGGGCCGCGCGCTGCACGCCGGCCGCGGCCTGGCCGGCGACGTACTCGAAATGGGCTGTCTCGCCCCGGATGACAGCGCCCAGGCAGACCACAGCATCATAGCGCCCCGAGCCGGCCAGCGCCTTCGCCAGCAGAGGCAACTCGAAACACCCGGGCGCCCAGACGACGTGAACCGCGTCCTCGGCCACCCCCAGCGCTGCCGCCGCCTTCCGCGCGCCCTCCAGCAGGCGGCCCGTCACGAAGTCGTTGAAGCGCGATACGACGATGGCGAGCCGCAGGCCCGCGCCGTCGTGGCTGCCCTCGATGTCCGCTGTCATCGGCGGCTACAGGCTCCCGTCCCGGGCCGGCAGGATGTGGCCCAGCTTGCGGCGCTTCGTCTCCAGGTAGCGCACGTTGTGGGCGTTGGGCTGGACGATGACGGGCACGCGCTCGACCATGCGCAGGCCGTGACCTTCGAGGCCGGCTCGCTTCGCCGGGTTGTTGGTCATAATGCGGATGTCGGTCAGCCCCAGGTCACGCAGGATCTGCATGCCCACGCCATAGTCCCTGCGGTCGGCGGGAAAGCCGAGGGCCTCGTTCGCCTCGACGGTGTCGAGTCCTTCGTCCTGCAGGCCATAGGCGCGCAGCTTGTTGTGCAGGCCGATGCCGCGGCCCTCCTGACGCATGTAGACGATGACGCCGCGGCCCTCCTCGGCGATGCGTTGCATGCACGCGCGCAGTTGCTCGCCGCAGTCGCAACGGCGGCTCCCGAAGACGTCGCCCGTGACGCACGAGCTGTGCACGCGCACCAGCGGCGGCGGGCCGGCGACGTCGCCCATGACCAGCGCGATGTGCTCGTCCGCGTCGATCTCGCTGCGGTAGGCGATCACCCGCCATTCGCCGAAGTCGCTGGGCATGACGGTGTCGGCCACGCGGTGGACCAGCTTCTCCCGCTCCATGCGGTATTTGATGAGTTGGTTGACGCTGATGATGTTGATCTTGTGGCGGCGGGCGAACCGCCTCAGGTCGGGCAGCCGCGCCATGCTGCCGTCGGGCTTCATGATCTCACACAGAAGGGCTGCCGGGTACAGGCCGGCCAGTCTGCAAAGATCCACCACGGCCTCGGTCTGGCCAGCGCGCACTAGCACGCCACCCTCGCGCGCCCGCAGCGGGAACAGGTGCCCCGGCATCACCAGGTCGTCGCGCGTCGTATTGGGGTCGATGAGCACCTGGGCCGTCCGCGCCCGGTCCGCCGCCGAGATCCCTGTCGTGACGCCCGTGCGGGCTTCGACGGAGACGGCGAACGGCGTCCCGAAGTGCGAAGTGTTGCCCTCCGTGCGCACCATCATGGGGACGCCGAGCTGGTCCAGCCGCTCGCCTGTCATCGGCATGCAGATAAGACCGCGGCCATACATCGCCATGAAGTTCACGGCTTCGGGCGTGACAAACTGCGCCGGTATGGTCAGGTCGCCCTCATTCTCGCGATCTTCATCGTCGATGATGATGACGAACTTGCCGTTGCGGTAGTCGTCGATGGCCTGCCCGATGGTGGCGAGGCCTGCCTGTCTTCCTGCGCGCGTGCTGCTCATGGCCGTGATCCTCTCGCGGGGCGTCTACCGGGCGCCGGAGCGCTCTGCCGCTGTCCGTTCGCCCAGAAGCTGGTCGACGTAGCGGGCGATGATGTCCGTCTCGAGGTTCACCGTGTCGCCGGGCGCTTTTCGCGCCAGCGTCGTGTGCCGTTGCGTGTATTCCACCAACGACACCGTGAAAGAACGCTCGTCGCGGGCCGTGACCGTCAGGCTGATGCCATCGATGGCCACTGGGCCTTTGACGATGACGTACCTCAGAATATCGGGCGGCGCCTCGACGCGGACCAGCACGGCGTCGCCGTCCGGCGTCAACGACGCCACCCGGCCCGTCGCCTCCACGACGCCGCGCACCAGGTGGCCGCTGAGCCGCGTCGTTAACTGCAACGACCGCTCGAGGTTGACGGCGTCGCCGGGGCGCAGCTCGCCGAGGTTGGTGCGACGCAGCGTTTCGGGCATCAGATCGCAGTGGAACGCGCCGTCCTCGACGCGTGTCGCCGTGACGTCCACGCCGTTGACGGCGATGCTGTCGCCCGGTCGCGCGTCCTCAAGCACCTTAGCGGCGGCGATGACGAGATGCGGGCCCTCGACGGCCTGGACGGTGCCGACCTCCTCGATGATGCCGGTGAACATGGCGGACTGCCTTCGCTGCCTCCCGCGGGCGGGAGGCGTTGCTACCACGAACTGCTGGCCCCATCCTGCGATGAACTCATCAGCCTTCGCTGCCTCCCGCGGGCGGGAGGCGTTGCTACCCCGCTCTAGAATCAGTATTCTAGAGCAAGCATTCAAATTACGTCAAG
>JBBITS010000001.1:7076-11554 GCA_037440665.1 Chloroflexota bacterium | reverse complement strand
ACGACGTCTCCTCTCCGACGACCAGCTCCTGAACGCCGCCCTGGGCGTCTTCGTCCAGAAAGGGTACCGGGCGACGACGATTCAGGATATCTGCCAGGCGGCCCGCTGCCACGTTGGGTCGGTGTACCACCGCTTCCCCAACAAGGAGACGCTGGCCGCCACGCTGTTCGCCGCCGTCACCCACGAGTTCGAGGCCGACCTGAGCGAGCGCCTGCGCGACGCCCGCGACGCGGCGGCCACCGTCGAAGCCTACATCGACGCCCTTCTCGCCTTCATCGAGGAGAGCCCCCAGGAGAGCCGCTACTACACGCTGTTCCGCTTCGAGGACTTCGAGCGCATGGCGGGCCTGCCCGACGGACTGCGCGCCGAACTGCGCGAGCTGAACGGGCGTCTGACCTCGGCCTGGCGCGACCTCGCCGCCCGCGTCGCCCGCGAGCGCCCGGAGGCGACCCCCGACCTCCTGATGGCGCTGGTGCTGGACACGGCGATGGGTTACGGACGCCGCTGGCTCGATGGCCAGGCCTCAGCCTCGCCGACGGCGTTCGCGCCCGCGCTCAAGTCTGCCGCCCTGCGCGGCCTGGGGCTGAGGTAGGGCTGAGGGCGGGCTTGCCCTCTCTGCTACCATCGTTCGCGCTATGACGCGCTGCATCGCCCTGCTCGACCTCGACGCGTTCTACGCCGCGGTCGAGGTTCTCGAACGCCCGGAGCTGGCGGGAAAGCCCGTCATCGTCGGCGCGCCGCCCGACCGCCGGGGCGTCGTCACCACGGCGTCGTACGAGGCGCGCAAGTTCGGCGTGCGCTCGGCGATGCCCATGCGCACGGCCGTCCGTCTCTGCCCCGATGGCGTCTTCCTGCAGCCCAACTTCCCGCTGTACCGTCGCTACTCGCGTCGTGTGATGGACACCGTGCGGCGTCTGGCCTCGCAGGTCGAGCAGGTGAGCGTCGACGAAGCGTACGTCGATCTCACCGAGCCCGCGTCCGGCGATTTCGATCGCGGCGTCGAGATCGCGCGCGAGATGCAGCGCGACGTGAAGGAGCGCGTTGGGCTCGACTGCTCGCTGGGCGTCGCGACGAGCAAGATGGTCGCCAAGATCGCCTGCGGACAGGGCAAACCGCACGGATTCACCGTCGTGCGGCCCGGCGAGGAGGCGGCTTTCCTCGCCCCGTTGCCTGTCGAGGAGGCGCCCGGCATCGGCCCGGTCACCGGCTCCGAGCTGCGGCGGGCGGGCATTCGCACTCTGGGAGAGCTGGCGGCGCAGGACGAGCAGGAGATGGAGCGGCGCTTCGGGCGGCGTGGACGCTGGATGCGCGAGGCGGCGCTGGGCATCGACGAGTCGCCGGTCGTCACCGAGCGCGAGGTGAAGTCGATCTCCGGCGAGACGACGTTCGAGATCGACACCGCCGACGAGGGATTCCTGCGCCGGGCGATCTGGAAGCTCTCCGGCGAAGTCGCGCGGCGACTGGAGCAGAAAGAGATGCGCGCGCGGACCGTCGGCATCAAGCTGCGCTATCACAACTTCGCGACCATAACCCGCGCCCGAACGCTCGCCCACGCCGTGGCGAGCGCGGACGATGTCGGCCACCAGGCGCTGGCGCTATTCGAGGCGCACTGGGAGCGCGGTCGTCCCGTGCGTCTGGTGGGCGTGAAGGCCGAGGGCCTGCTACCCGCCTCCGGCGACGCTTCCACCGAGGCGGGCGCCCGCCCCGAGCAGCCGCGGCTGCTGTAAACGCGGTTCAGTTCTACGTCACGACAGCGACCGCCGCTTGACAAGCGACGTACGATCGGCCGTGAGGGGGCATCGTGCGCCGATTCTCGCGCCGCCTGGTTCCGCGCCGCCTGGTTCCGGCCGTCCTGGCGGCACTGCTGGCGTCGTCCTGTGCCAGCGATGGCAAAGAGCCGGAGAATCTCGTTTTCCCCACGTTCGCGGCAACACCCACGCCTACGGCCATAGTGGCGCCACCGACTCAAGGCCCCCTCATGGTCACGTGCGAGGCAGGCGAGCAGCCCGTCGTCAACCAGAGTCTGGGTGTCGGGCTTTGCCTGCCGGCCGGATGGGGAGCCTGGGAGGGGGGCTCAGACCCTGCGCCCTTGTCAAACGTCGAGAACCGCGCCCAGTTGTTCTTCGCCAGCCCCGAATGGTTCCCGTACCCCGATCCAACACCGGTGGGCGGCATCCCACCGGACGTGGAATCGCGGCTCGGGCGGTCCATCAGGGTCAGGATCAGCTTCGCTCCCGATGACCTGCTGTTCGGCGGATGCACGCCTTCAGCGTCTAGCCAGGTATCAGCGCTGCTGTACTTCTGTGAGGATGTCTACGACGTCGTTGCGGGAGGCGCCGTTTATGGGCCGGAGGGCGCGCTCACGGCGTGGAAGTTCCTCCAGCCGGTTGGCCGTCGCGTTATCAGGGGAGGTGTGTGGGAGTCCGGCCGGATATACGTCAAGGCGGTCTTCGAGAGCGCAAACCGAGACGGGGCGATTCCGCGGGTCCTTGACGTGCTGTCGACGCTGGTCATACAGCCGTAGCCCCTTCAAGAACCGGCGGCGGAGCCGATGCTGTAGAGGAAGGTCCGGCGGTCGTCCCCGCCATCGCCGGACCATGCCCTGCCAGGCCTGTCCGTCTGAGGCGGACGTGGGAGGCCGCGTCCTTCTGAGCAAGGACTGCGGCCTCTGCCTGTCGCAGGCCTGATCACGCCCGTCCCCCGCCGCCTTCGAGCCCGCTGCTGCTAGAATGGCGCGAATCCCGTCAGCACCGTCTGCAAGGCCAGGCCCGTGGTACTGAGCGACAGGTCCATCAAGGAGGAGATCGCGAAGGGGCGGCTCCGCATCGAGCCCTACGACCCCGGCTGCGTGCAGCCGGCCAGCGTCGATGTGCACCTCGACCGAGTCTTCCGCGTGTTCCGCGTCACCCACCGTCCGTACATCGACGTGCGCGACCCCATGGACGACCTCACCGAAGAAGTGGTCATAGACGAAGAGCGGCCGTTCTTCATTCATCCGGGCGAGTTCGTGCTGGGCAGCACGCTGGAGTCGCTGACGCTGCCCGGCGACATCGTGGCGCAGGTCGAGGGCAAGAGTTCCTTGGGACGCCTGGGCCTGCTGATCCACGCGACGGCGGGCTACGTAGACCCCGGCTGGACGGGCAAGCTTACGCTGGAGCTGTCGAACTCGGCGAAGATCCCCATCGCCCTCTACTACGGCATGCGCATCGGGCAGCTCTCGTTCCTGCGCATGACCACCCCCGTGGAGCGTCCGTACGGCAGCCCGGGCCTGGGCAGCAAGTACCAGGGCCAGCAGGGTCCGACGCCCAGCCGCTACTATCAGAACTTCGACCCGCCGAGGTGACGCCGATGCCTGCCGGCGCTGCGGCCTCCGAACCCATGAAGCGCGCGCTGGAGTTGGCGCAAAGCGTTCTCGGCGCGACCAGTCCCAACCCCGCCGTCGGCGCCGTCGTCGTCCGCGAGGGCAAGATCGTGGGCGAGGGCGCCTACCACGGCCCCGGCGCGCCCCACGCCGAGGTCGTCGCGCTCCGGCAGGCGGGCGAGCTGGCGCGCGGCGCCACGGTCTACGTGACGCTCGAGCCGTGCAACCACGAACGCACCCGCGAGGGCGAGCCGCGGGTCGCCTGCGCGCAGGCGCTCGTCGAGGCTAGCGTCGCCCGCGTCGTCTACTCCATCGGCGACCCCGACGAGCGCACCGCGGGCCGTGGGGCCGCTGCGCTGGCCGCCGCAGGCATTGCAGTCGAAACGGGTGACGGCGCCGAGGAGTCGGCCCGCATCCTGGAGGCCTACGTCAAGCACCGGACGACGGGGCTGCCGTTCGTCATCGCGAAGTTCGCGGCGTCGCTGGACGGGAAGATCGCGGCGGCCAGCGGCGACTCGCGCTGGGTGGCGGGCGAGGCGTCACGGGCGCGGGCGCACGAGGAGCGCGCGCGCGTAGACGCCATCATGTGCGGCGTGAACAACGTGCTGCTCGACGACCCGCAACTGACGGCGCGGCTGGGCGGCGTCCTCGCGGCGCGCCAGCCTCTGCGCGTCGTCGCCGACAGCCGCGGGCGCACGCCGCTGGACGCGAAGGTGTTTGGTCCGGGCGGCCCTACGCTCATCGCGACGACCGAGGCGTCGCCTGCCGCCTGGCGCGAGGCCGTGCGCGCCAGGGGCGCCGAGGCTCTCGTTCTCCCCGCCGGCGCCGATGGCCGAGTCGACCTCGCGGCGCTGCTGGCGGAGCTGGGGCGTCGCGACGTCCTGTCGCTGCTGGTCGAGGGCGGCGGCGTGCTCCTCGGGAGCTTCTTCGAGCGGGGTCTGGTGGACAAGGTGACGGCGTTCATCGCGCCGGTCATCGTCGGCGGAACCAGCTACCCCGCGGTGGCGGGCCGCGGCGCCGAGCGCATGGCCGACGCCCTGCGCCTCCGCGACGTGGCCGTCGAGCGCCTGGGCGACGACGTCCTGATCACAGGCTACGCGCGCTAACAGGCGCCTTT
>JBBITS010000001.1:0-7013 GCA_037440665.1 Chloroflexota bacterium | reverse complement strand
GCCCTGCGAGAGGAACGCCCATGACAACCACCGCCAACGAACTCGAAGTCAAAGGCCGCGCCGCGAAGCAGGCGGCCCGGAAGCTCGCCACGCTCTCCACCGAGGTCAAGAACGCCGCCCTCCTTGCCATCGCCGAGGCTCTCGAGGCCAGCGAAGACGAAATCCTCGCCGCCAACACCGAGGACTGCGAGCGGGGCCGCCAGGCCGGGCTGCCCCCCAACGTCATGGACCGCCTGGCGCTGAACCACGATCGCCTGACCGCCATCGCCCGCGACGTGCGCAACGTGGCCTCGCTGCCTGACCCCGCGGGAGAGGTGTTCGAGATGCGGACGCTGCCCAACGGCCTGATGGTGGGCAAGATGCGCGTCCCGTTCGGGGTCATCGCCGCCGTCTACGAGAACCGCCCGAACGTCACCGTCGACATCGCCAGCCTCAGCCTGAAGTCGGGCAACGCCTGCATCCTGCGCGGGAGCAAGGAGGCGGCGAGTTCCAACGCCGTCATCGGCCGCGTGATCAGCGCCGCCGCTACGTCCGCCGGCGCGCCCGAGGGCGCCATCCAGGTCATCGAGTCCACCGATCGCGCCGCCGTCGGCGACATGCTGAAGATGAAGGACGTCATCGACGTCATCATCCCGCGCGGCGGCGAGGAACTCATCCGCTACGTCGAGGCCAACGCGACGATGCCGGTGCTGATCGGCGGCATCGGCGTCTGCCACACCTACGTAGACCGGGCCGCTGACCTCGGCAAGGCGGTCGAGATCGCGAACAACGCCAAAACGCGGCGCTACAGCATCTGCAACGCGCTGGACACGCTGCTGGTGCACGCCGATGTGGCGCGAGCGTTCCTCCCACGCATCGCCGATCGCTGGGCCGAGAGCGGCGTCGAGATGCGCTGCGACGAGCGCGCGCTGGCGATCCTCCAGGGGCGCCCGTACGCAGTGCCCGTCGACCCCGACGCCGACTACGGCAAGGAGTTTCTGGCGCTGGTGGCGGCGGTGCGCGTCGTCGACAGCTTCGATGAGGCCGTGGACCACGTCTACCGCTACAGCACAGGCCACTCCGACGCCATCGTGACCGAGGACTACAGCGCCGCCATGCGCTTCCTGCGCGAGGTAGACACCGCCGTCTGCTACGTCAACGCCAGCACGCAGTTCACCGACGGGGCGCAGTTCGGCATGGGCGCCGAGGTCATCGACGCGACGCAGAAGTTCCACGCGCGCGGCCCCGTGGGCCTGAAGGAGATCTGCACCTACAAGTGGATCGTCTTCGGGAACGGGCACGTGAGGCCCAGGTAGGGCTCAGGCGAAAAGCGCGACGCCGATCCTCTCAGCCGCCGCCCGCAGGCGCGCGTCCTGCGTCGCCAGCGGCAGGCCGGTGCGCGCGGCGAGTTCGACGTACGACGCGTCGTAACTCGTGAGCCCGAGGTCGCGGGCCATGCCGAGGACGTGCGTAAAGGCCTCGCGCGCCGATACTCCGTCTACATCCACCGGCAGCCCTGACAACAGATCGACGCCCTCAAGGGCGCGCGCCAGCGTCAGACGGCCCCGGCGTTCGGCCACCAGCAGACCGTTCGCCACCTCGAGAGGCCACACACTCGGGGAGACCGCGCCCCCATCGGCTACTTCGGCCAGCGCCCTGCGCGCGTACTCGTTCAGTTCGTCTCGAAAACACCAGGCCAGCGCTACGGAGGCGTCGAGCACGAGCGCCATCAGAATCGCCGGCCTTCCTCGATGAGTTCCTTGATGGAGATGCCGCCGAGCGTGTTCTTTTCGGCGAACCGCTGGAACGCCTCGACCACATCCTCGGCCTTGCGCCGCCGGGCGCCATTCGCGGGCCGCAGTTCGGCGACGGGCACGCCGTGCTTCGTGATGGTGATGACCTCGCCCTTCGCCACCTCGTCCAGCAAACGCGACCAGTGGACCTTGGCTTCGTACGACCCTATCTGCTTCATGGCTGGAGCCCCTCCCGTGTCAAACCGACTGGTCAAAGGCCAGTCAGACCACAGCATACCACGCCGGACTGCCCCTACGTCCTTCGCGCATCCCGCGCCGCGCCCCAGTCACCCCACGCGTCGAGGATGAGCCGTAGCGGCCCCAGCGAGCGCCGGAAGCTATCGTACGTCTTCTCGCCCTCGACGATGCGGCACAGAGCGGTCCAGAAGCGGTCGCTCCGGCGCATGACCTCGGTGCAGGCCCAGGGAATGCGGTGGAAGATAGCCGTGAGTCTCCAGGACGTCCTTATCTCGGGCATGATGCGCTCGTCCACCGCGCGCTCGTAGTCGCGCAGGTCGAGCGTCTCGCCACGCAGGTAGCGCGCTATGGCCTCGGCAGCCAGCGCGCCGCTCTCCAGCGCGTGGCCGATGCCCTCGCCCGACAGCGGGTCCACCAGCCCGGCGGCGTCGCCCACGGCCAGCGCCGGGCCGCGCAACAGCGGCGCGCCGTCGCCCCGCATGGGCAGCCGGTAGCCCCGGACGTTCTCCAGCCGCGCTTCGTCGAAGCCGTAGGCGTGGCACAGGGCGCTCAGCTTCCTGCGCAACGACGGCGCCGTCCAGTTCCACCCGCCCACGCCAACGTTCAGGTGATCGCCCTTGGGGAACACCCATCCGTACCCGCCCGCGATGCCGCCGAGGTCCAGGCCGATGACGTCGGCCCAGCGCTCCATCAGCGCGTCCTGGGCGGGCAGGTTGCCCTCCAGCGCCACGGCGTGGTGAGCGACGGGAGCGAGGCCGCACGCGCGCGCCGCCACGCCGTTAGCGCCGTCGGCGGCCACAACGATGGTTGCGCGGTAGACGTCGCCGCCCGCGCGCACCGTAGCGCCGCCGCGGCTGACCTCCACTTCGCGCACGGCGACGCCGTCGCGGAAACAGACCCCCGCGCACGCGGCCAGATCGGCCAGATAGGCGTCGAGGTGACGGCGCTGGGTCATGTGCGTAAGCGGGCGCGGATGCCGGCGCTCAAACGGCCGCTTCAGCCGGAAGGTGACGCGGGCGCCGTACACCGAGCGCTCGATGACGGGTGAAAGGTCCACGTCGGAAACAGCGGCCGCCGCGCGGATGGTGACGCCGCCGCCGCACGGCTTGTCGCGCGGGAAGGAGGCGCGGTCGAGCATAAGCACGCGCGCGCCCTGCCCGGCCAGCAGGCGCGCCGTCGTGCTGCCGGCGGGACCAGCGCCGCACACGATGACGTCGAAGCGCTCGCTCACGGCTTCAGGCTACATCGCAGCACGCAGACGCGACAGAAAGATCAGCGGAAGGTGATGATGGCGGCGGAGACGAGCACGGCCTGCGCTGCCAGCGCCCCGGCGAAGAGCATGTACCCCACCATGCGCTCCCAGGAGTGCAGCGCGAAGCCCAGCGCCAGGTTGATCGCCAGCAGCGACACGCCCGCCAGCGGCAGCTTTAGCAGTTCTTCTTTCGAGCCTACCCGAATCACGCCGCTCAGCGCGGGGAACGGCAGCTCGAGGCTCTGCGGCAGGTCCGGGTACTCGCGAAACACGTAGGCGAACATGCCGAAGAAACCCGCCACCGCCGTCAGCGTCAGAACCTGCGCGACGCGGTCGCTCCAGAACGTCTGCGCCGCCAGCGCCGTCCGCCGGACGCCCTGCGGCATGGCGATGAGCGAACCGAGCCGCTGCTGCGACTGGATGGCGTCGGCGAACACCACCTCGTCCTTTACGCTGATGGCGTACGCGACTTCCGGCGTGACGATGTACAGCAGCTCCGACGGCGACACGTGGGTGGAGTAGAAGATCGTCTCGCCGATGCCCTCGGCCCGGCCTCTACCAACGTGATAGCCGAACCACGACAGGCCGCTGAACTTCGGCGAACTCGCCTCGCGGCCGGGCACGATGCGCTCGATCTTCGCCATCGGCACGGTCTGGCTCACGTCACCGCACCGGATCACCAGCCCGTTGCGATCGACGACGTACCGCAGCGTCGCGCAACCGTAGGTCCAGTAGGCGAACGCCGCGCCGAGAGCGAGCAGCGCCGTCGCCGCGGCGTACAGCGCCACAGGTCCGAGGCCGATAGGCTGCGTCAGGCCGCGCGCCGTCAGCGCCAGCGCCAGGGCCAGGGCGAGGGCCGACATTGCGCCGCCGATGACGGCGCCGGCAGTGCGGGTGGGGCGGAACTCCATGTTTACGCTTTCGCCGCGGCCCGCGCGGGCTCGCTGGCGGGCGTCACGGCCGTAAGCCAGCCCGCGTACTTCGGGTTTCTGCCCACCAGGGCGTCGAAGTACCGCTTCTGCAGCTCGGCCGTGATGGCGCCGATGGCGCCGTCGCCCACCGAGCGGCGATCCACCTCGACCACCGGCGAGACGTGCGCCGCCGTGCCCGTCATGAAGCACTCCTCGGCCACGTACAGCTCCGAGCGGTCGATGGTGCGCTCGACGACATCGAGGCCCATGTCCTCCCGCGCGATGGCGAGCACGGAGTCGAGGGTGATGCCCTCCAGCACGTTATCCGACTTTGCGGGCGTGATGATCACCCCGTTGCGCACGATGCAGATGTTCTCGCCGCTGCCCTCGGAAACGTGCCCGTCCTGGTTGAGCATGATGGCCTCGTCGAAGCCGTTCTCCTCCGCCTCGGTTTTGGCCAGCGCGGAGTTCACGTAGAGACCGTTGACCTTGGCCCGCGCCGGGATGCTGGTGTCGTCGACGCGCCGCCACGACGAGGTCATGCAGCGGATGCCTTTGGTCACGTCTAGGTACGGCCCGAACGGCGTAGTGAAGCACAGGAAGTCGTCCTCGACGTTGTGCATGCGCGGCCCGATGGCCTGCGCGCTCTTGTAGGCGATAGGGCGGACGTACAGGTCCTCGCGATAGCCGGCGAGTTCGACGACGCGCGACGTGATGGCGACCAGTTCCTCCGTCGTGTACTCGAGGCCGATGCGCAAGATGCGGCACGACTGCGCGAGGCGCCGGTAGTGGTCGGCCGCGCGAAACAGGTAGATCACGCCGTCCTGCTCGCTCCAGTTGCCGCGTATGCCCTCGAAGACTGCTGTGCCGTACAGGAAGGCGTGGGTCATTACACCGATCTTCGCCTCCTCCAGCGGCATGTACCGCTTCTCGAAGTAGGCGTAAGGGGCGCCCATGACCTGCTCCTTTCTGACGCGAAGGCTGGCGGCGACGGCGCGCCGGACTTCGGTAGCCGGGGCCTGCCCTTCCTCGGAGGGGGTAGCGCGATTATATGTACCCCGGCGTTCCCCGCACAAGGAAACGAAGGAGACGCTACACCTTCCGCGTCTTCCACTTCCCCATCCGGAACCGCAGCCAGATGATGACGCCCCGGACGGTGTTCTCGGCGGCGGCACCCACCCACGCGCCGGGCGCTCCCCAGCCCAGACCCAGCGCGCACAGCGCCGCGACCGGGATGCGCACCAGCCAGGCCGTGACCGTGAAGGTCGCCATCACGAACGGAGCGTCGCCTCCCGCCCGCAACGCCCCCGACAGCGAGGCGTGCAGGGCCATCCCCGGCAGCGCCAGCGCGAACACCCGCAGGAGTCGTCCCGACGTCTCCACGACGTCGGGCTCGTCCACGAAGATCAGCGGCAGCCAGGGGGCGAACGCTGCCATGACCGCCGCCATGGATAGCATCGTGAGAAGCGCGTAGTTGCGCACCTGAAGTCCCGCGCGCTCCGCCAGGTCGGGCCGCTCTGCGCCCAGGTACTGCCCTACGATGGCCGTGGCGGCCGTCCCCAACGCGAACCCAGGCACGATGGCCAGCTCCAGCGTGCGCAGTCCCACGGAGTGCGCCGCCTGCGCCACGTCGCCCAGGTGATAGATGATGCCCGAATACACCAGGAACGCCAGCATGAACTGGAACTCCTCCAGCCCCACCGGCAGGCCGACGCTGAAGATGCGCCGGGCGGCCCGCCCGCTCAGCTTCGTCAGGTGCGCCACGCTCAGCGCGAGGTTCGTGCGTCCGGTGAAGATGATGAACAGCGTCAGCGCGCACCCCAGCGCGCTCGATACCGCGCCCGCGATGCCCGCTCCCACCGTCTCCATCTCGATCCCCGCCACGCCGCTGATGAGCAGGAAGGCCAAAGCCGCGTTGACGCCGTTCACGGCGATGATGATGACCATCGGCAGAAAGGTGTTGCCTAGCCCGCGCAGCGCGCCGTTGAGCGAGAACGTCATGTTCATGAAGGGGAACCCGAACGCCGACACGACAAGGAAGTCGTTGGCGTAGCGCGCGATCTGGCCCTCGGCGCCCAGCGCGCTGATGATCGCCGGTCCCGCAGTCCAGGCGACGACCGCGCCGCCGAGACCCCACAGGAATCCGATGAGCGCCGCCGTGCCCGCCGTCGCCTGCATGCGCCGGCTGTCGCCTGCGCCCGCGTCGCGCGCCACCACGGCTGTGGTCCCGACTTCGACCCCGAAGCCGCCGGCCATGGTTAGCCACAACACCTGGCCCGCGATCCCGACGGCGGCGATGCCGTTGGCCCCCACGTAGCGCCCGACCAGGACCGCCGCCACCGTGTACAGGACCGACACGGCGACGCGCTCGACCAGCACGGGCCATGCCAGCGCCACGATGGTGCGCGTCAGCCGCTGTCCCGACAGGTCGAGCGACGGCAGCGTCACGGGCGGAACAGGAGGCAGGGCCTCGGCATCGGCGATAGGGTCGGGCATGGCGTATGTCGAGGAAGTTGTGCGAAGGCTGGACCCCGCAGGATACAACCGCGCTCGCGCGGGGGCGAACGGCGGAGCGTGACGGGTAGTGAAGACATGTCTGGTCCAGCGAGGCGTGCGGGATGGGGCCGGTGAGGCGGAGATCGTCTTTCACCTCACCCCCTGTCTGCCGACGCCCCCTGAGTCCTTCCGAAGGCAGGGACGTCGCAGACTCGCCTGTGGCGAGAAGAATCTGGCGAAACAGTCATGTCGTCTGTGCGTTTCGCCAGACCCTTCGTCCGCCTCTGGCGGACTTCAGGATGACAATGGCCACACCGGCTGTCATTCTCTCCGCTAAGCGGCCAGGGGGACCGAGGGGGTAAGGTGGAATGCGCGATCTCACTC